>CAMOIZ010000037.1 GCA_946616385.1 uncultured Bacteroidales bacterium
AACCCCCTCCTCCGTATGCAAAAACCCACATTCTGCATACAAACCCCTCAAAAACCCGCCACTTGTATGCAAAAACCCACTTTCTGCATACAAACCCCTCAAAAACCGACTACTTGTATGCAAAAACCCACATTTTGCATACAAACCCCTCAAATACTGACTACTTGTATGCAAAAACGCCTTTTTTGCATACATCTTCCAGCCGGAAAACGGCTTTCGGAAAAACGAAAGGGCTTCGACCGCCCCGAAAAAAAGGGGCTTGCCGAAGCATTCGTTTTTCCTGATGACGCCAACGCACTTTTCCGGCTGGAAAGCAGCGTCAGCGTGTGTAGGAGCGGGCAATGCACGTACCGAGCCCTTTTTTCGGGCGAGGACGTGCCCTTTGCCTGCGACGACGGAAAGAGCTTTCCAGCCGTCCGAAAGGAACTTCCCGGCCATGCTACTTGCGGATTTTATAGCCGTAGTATGCATAATACATGATAAGCAGGTAGAACGGCAGGCAGATCCAATATGCGTTCTGATTTCCGACCCAGTCCTTCATCGCACCGAAAAGCAGAGGAATCAGGGCGCCGCCGCCGATGGAAGCCACAAGCAGCGAGGAACCCTTCTTGGTGAACTTGCCGAGATCCACGATGGCAAGCGGCCAGATGGCGGGATACATCAGCGAGCAGGCGAAACTCAGAAGCGCCACGCACCACACCGACACCTGAGGAGGAGTCAGCACGATGGCAAGCGAATCCAGCACGGCCAGCCAGGTGCAGATGCGAAGGGCCTTCACCTGCGAAATGAACTTGGGAATGCAGACGATGCCGATGATATATCCCGCGGCCATTCCAAGGCCCGGATAGATGGTATAGTGCTCAGGATTAGGCAGTTCCAGCCCCTGGGCATAGTCCAGGACGGTCAGCAGGGCAAGGTTCTCCACACCCACGTACACGAAGAGCGCGAGGGCCCCGAGGACGAGATGAGGGAACTGCCAGAGCGAAGTCTTGCCGGCAGCGTAGGGGCAATCCTCCTCGTTCTCCTCCCCTTCCGCCTTGATCTCCTCGAGCGGAGCGAAGAAGGTGATGATGCCGAGCAGGGCCACAACCCCGATGATGATGAGCAGCGGCTTGTCCAGATCCACCAGCCCCACTGCCTCGATGGGCTTGCGGGTGACGGCGGCGATGAACACCGAGGGCAGAGCCAGGGCCAGCGAGTTGCAGATTCCCATGATGGAGATGCGCTGCGCGGCGCTGTCGATGGGTCCGAGGATGGTCACGTAGGGATTGATTGCCGCCTGAAGAACGGTGTTGGCGGTTCCGCTGATGAAGCAGGCCAGCAGGTAGAGAGCGAAACTCTCCATTCTCGCGGCCGGGATGAACAGCGCGAACGCCAGTGCGAACATGAAGAAACTCAGCGACATAGTACGCTTGTATCCTATCTTGCTTATGATGCTCGAAGCAGGGAAACTGAACACCAGGAACGCGAGGAAAGTGGCCGCGATCACCAGATAGCTCTGGGCCGATGTCAGGTTAAGATTGTTTTCGAGGAAAGGCACGAAGTAACCGTTGATGCCCGTGGCGAATCCCACGGTGAAGAACATCATGCCTATGAATGCAAGCGGGACCAGGTACTTGTTGCTGCTCATATTCTAATTGTTGAGATGATACTTGATAAGACCTTCCATGGGAGCCTTGAGGATGGTTCCCATCTTCATTCCGAATTCCGCGACGACCTTCTCGAGCAGAGGCCGGAAGTAATATGCCACGGAACCTACCGCATTGAAGGTATACTTCTGATAGTCAGGATAATGGGTGACTATCAGACGGAAGAACTGCCTGAACGCGTCGGTCACCAGTTCCGGGAAGTAAGGATCGAAGTCCAGATGCTCGTTGATGAACTTGGCGTACTGCGCGCAGAAGCGGTTCGGGAAAGGTTTGGTATAGATGACGTCCAGGAGTTCGTCGTTGTTCCGGCCGAGTTCGCGCCCCACAAGCTCGTACACATTTGCGGGCATGTTGCGGCGGATATAGTCGGTAATCATGCGCTTGCCAAGGTTTCCGCCCGAACCCTCGTCGCCGAGGATGAAGCCGCAGCTGTCCACGTTCAGGTCCTCGTTGCATCCGTCGTAGAGGCAGGAATTCGCCCCGGTGCCGAGAATGGCCGCAAAGCCGGGCTCCGTCTGGAGAAGGGCGCGGCACGAAGCCAGGGTATCCATCGCTATGAACACCTTGCCCGCCTTGGTGAACACCTCGCGCAGCGTCTTCTCCATGAAAGGATACTGGAGTTCGGTGACGCCCGCTCCGTAAAAGTATATCTCCTCAACGAGAGCAGTATCCAGCGAAGCCGGCAGGTTCGCCCGGATGTCGGCAACT
This sequence comes from uncultured Bacteroidales bacterium, assembly GCA_946616385.1. Taxonomy (GTDB): domain Bacteria; phylum Bacteroidota; class Bacteroidia; order Bacteroidales; family UBA932; genus Cryptobacteroides. Next base: position 2,358 of record CAMOIZ010000037.1, read on the forward strand.
ATCTGGCTGCCGGTAATATAATTGGGGTTGTACCCCTGGCTGAAAAAGCCTATGCGGGTTGCGCCGTCGCGGGAAACACATCCCCACTCGGTCTTTGTAGCCCCGCTGTCTGCGATCAGTATCATAGTTCGTTCAAATCAGGAAGTTCTCCGAGGCCGTAGCGGAAGAGTACAACGCCTTCGGCCTTGGTGGAATCCGTAAACATGCGGCAGTCCTGCAGGATGCGCTCGGCGTTCATCGGCACGACGTGCTCGGTCTCGGTATCCTCGTAGGTGGTGAGGCCGGCCCATACCTTTGCGGGAGCGCCCTTGGTTGCGAAGTGATCCGCCACCATCTTTGCCCAGGGCCTGCCTCCCTTGCGGTAGCTGTCGCAGTGGAAGTAGATCATAGGCATGAGGATGTCGATGTACTGCCCCATCTGGGCGGGATCCTGACCATAGTAATACTCGCTGTCCGGTTCGGGCATGAGGGCGGCAGAGAGGATGATCTTTGGGTTCGCCTTCTTGGTAGCGGCGTTTATCTGCCTGCAGAACTCGGTCACGCAGCCGGTGGCGGTGATTTCCTCGGAAGGATTGTGCTTGTGGGCAGTGCCTCCGAAACGGATGTAGTCGAGATGTATCCCGTCTACGCCATAACCCACATATTTGACCGCACGCTCGATCACCTCGTCGAAGTACTCCTGCTTGTAGCGGTTGAGCGAATCATCCACGGGGTTGATCCATTTGCCGTCCTTATAGAAGGCCTGGAACCAGATGTGCACCTTCATTCCCTTGGACTGGGCCTCATGGATGAATGCCAGGGTGGAGTCCACGCCGTGCTTTTCGAAAGCCACTTCGTGGAGGATGATGTTGTCTATGGCCTTGGCATGAAGGTCGTCGAGGTTCACCTCGTTCATGAACTTCGACCAGAGCCAGATGCCGTTGGTGTTTTCGGGAGCCTGTTTGCAGCCAAAGAGCGCTGCAGCGAGGAATACGATTGCCAGAATCTTTTTCATACTATAAAACTACTAACCAATTATCAGAAAGGAAGCTCTTTATAGCGTCCGTTGAAGGTTTCCATACCTTTCCAGGCAGGATTTCCCACGGTCGCGGAATTATTGGAAGGATCGCATATCCACCAACGGTGACCGTCCCAGAGCTCGGGAATCACATGACCTATGACACCAGAGCTGAAATAGCACTGCCCGTGCATGTAACGAGCGGGAATACCTGCGGCTCGACACATTGCAAGAGTGGCATGAGTAAGGTCGCAGCAATTGCCGCCCTTGGCTTTGATTGTGCCCACGGAACCCTTGGAGGTATTCATGTAGTTCTCCCACTCCCACTCATCTCGGGCATATTCAAATATCGCCTTGAGTTTCTGGAACTGGGTCGCGTTTTCGGGGAGTCCGGAAAGAGCAGCATCTTTTGCGGCGATGACCACAGGGTCGTCGATTGCACAATTGTTGACCTTGCGAAGATAGTCAGAGCCCCAGGTGCATACCTTTTCGGGCAATTGTGAATTATGCTTATAGTAATAAAACACGCGGCAGAGGGCTGCACCATAGTCGGTGGAGATAAAGTTGCCAATATATTTCACACCATCCTTAAAAGGAGTGTCATAGTTATAGGTAAAGGTGCTATCGGCGCCGCGCGAAGGAACAGTGATCTTTCCGAAAGATACGTAATTGGGCATGGAGCCATTCTTTACACCATAGGCATAGGCCTTTTCGGCCGCCCATGAAAGAGCTTCCAGCGAGATGCTGTCCTGCTCGAAGGTATTGTTCTGCAAGTTTCCACCCCATGTCATGCGGACAGGAACGTCAACCTCTTCTTTCTCCCAGTTTTCAGGGTCCTCCTGAATCTGTTTGAGGAGCAGGCAGGCTGCAGCGATGTACTGGCCTTTACCATAGAGAATACCCTCGACATTCACTGAAGCAGGAAGAAGATCCTTTTCAACAAAGGACTCGTAAGCTTTTGCAAGTTCTTCTACCATAAATCCGTTGAAACGGGTAGCGGAGAATTCCTTGCTGACCTCCTCCTGGCCTTCAGAGTCTTCATTTTTATTGTCGTCATTGTTCTTGTTGCATGCGCAGGCAGCTGCAATCAGACTGCATGCCATAATGGAAAACAGAAATTTTCTCATAGCATTTAATGTTATAATTGGAACCGCGGGGGCGGTCAGGCCCCCACGGTCAAAAACAGACAATTACTTCACTCCGTAGAGATCGAAATCGAACTTCTGACCCTTGAGAGCGCTGTAAACATTTGCATCTACATTATTGTCGAGCAAATATTTATAAATCCTCATCATAACGAGCATTTCGCGCATAGGAGAGATGTATCCGACATAAGCACCGTTCTCACCATTGAGATTGAGGGTGCCGGAGGAGGTACCGAATTCCTGGAAGTTGCCAATCATGCCGAGAGGACTGGTGTTGCCGTCGTTCTTGATAAGGCCGCGCACGATGTGCCATGCACCAACCTTGATTGCGAAGTTGACATCGACAGCGGTAACTTCCTTTCCACCGTCCTTGACGAGGTTTCCACCCTCATACCAAGGATGCTTGCCCCACTTGTTGTCGGGGAGTGTAGCGGAGATGGGAGCCTCGGACAGAGCCATGGCGTCCTTCAGGGTATAAGCCTTGTTGCGGTCGGTCATGCCGGGGAGGAAGTCCTCTCCTTCGGCTGTGCACATGTTGAGCAGGCCGCGGATAGCGATTTCCCATGCCTCGTTGGCCTTGATGTCCTTTCCGGGAACCTTCAGGACCCAAGGAGTGTACTTGGGATCGTACTGGTTGTTGCCAAAGGTATAATAATCGCTGTCAGGGTTGCCCTCGATAGGGATGAAATGAACATTCTCCCAAGCTCCATCCTTGCTCTTCTGGTTACGGACACCGTCTGCATCAACGTTGCCAACTGTGTTCTGCCAAACGTTGAGGCCCTTTACGAAAGCTCTTGCGAAATCCTTGAGCGAAGCGGTCTCGACTCCGAAGAGTTCGGAACGGATAACAACGTCTGCGCCAAGACCATCAGCCTTGTCGAGCTTGTTGTCGAGCATGTACTTGAAGAAGTATGCATAGGTGATGAGAGCACGGCCCGCACTGAAGCAGCCACCGTAGTTAGTGATAGGATCACGAGGATAGCCGCAGAGGTTGGTGATGACCTTGTCGTGAGTGAACGCCCAGTTGACAGAGCGCTGTGCCCAGTTGTCAAGGATAACAGGATCAACCTGTCCGTAAACTTCCTTGCCGTCAACCTTCTTGTAGAGATATCCGCCATTGCTGGACTCAATCAGAGGGCTGCCGAATGCGAATCCATGGGAATCGGGAACAGGAGAATCAAGGGTAACGGGAGTTACCTTGCCGAAGTTGCCGAGTCCGGCCTTTTCGGTCTCATTGCCGTCGAATCCACGGAGAAGCATGTAGCTGCGAAGACCAACCTCGAGCATGTCGGCGATGTTGTAAAGCTTGCTGCCAACCAGGATCGTGGTAGTTGCAGGAACATAGTGTGCATTCTTTACGACATCCTTGTCGCCGGGTTCAGCGAGCTTGAATGCAGAAAGACGGTTTACATCTCCGATGCTGTTCTCCCAGATATTGACAATCTTGGAATAAGCCTCTGCAAATTCCCTGATGGTAGGCTTGGTTTCGGTAGCAGTCTCGATTCCGAAGAGTTCGGAACGTATGACAACATCCTCGCCAAGTTTGTCAGCATAGTCAAGGCCATTCTCAAGCATGTATTTGAAGAAGAATGCATAGGTGAGGAGTGCACGACCCGAGCTGAAGCAACCTCCATAGTTGGTGATAGGATCACGAGGATAGCCGCAGAGGTTGGTGATGACCTTGTCATGAGTGAACGCCCAGTTGAGGGAGCGCTGCGCCCAGTTGTCAAGGATAACAGGATCAACCTGTCCGTAAACTTCCTTGCCGTCAACCTTCTTGTAGAGATATCCGCCATTGCTGGTCTCGATCAGAGGGCTGCCAAACGCAAAGTCGTGAGCATCAGGAAGAGTAGCATCCATGGAAACGGGGGTCACCTCAGGGAAGTTGCCCCATCCGGCCTTCTCGGTCTCGTTGCCATCCCATCCGCGGAGAAGCAGGTAGCTGCGGAGAGCGATCTCGAGCATGTCTGCAGTATTGTAGGTCTTGCCGCCAACGAGAATGGTAAAGTCATTGGGCACATAGTGCGCATCCTCAACGACATCCTTATCAGCATCGGTAGCAAGAGCCCAGTTGGAGAGACGGTTGATCTTTCCGACATGAGTAGCCCATTGGTCGATAACCTTGATGTATTCCTGAGCGAAGTCCCTGATGGTAGCTGTGTTGGGTTCGGTGTATTCGATCTGGCTTACCTCGATTTCGAGACCTTCGGTAACGTTGCCGCCCTTGACAACGACCTTGCCGTCGCGGGCCTCGCCGCTGTTCTGTGATACAGAAACTTTGATAGTGATGTCACCAGCCTCGCCGGAAGCAGGGTCAACGGTAATCCAGTCAACGGTGGGAGTCGCTGTCCAAGCTTCCTTGGCAGTAAAGTTGGCTTCCTTCGTAGATTCCTTCCAGTCATAGTTGAGCTTCATGGTCTTGAGCTCGATGTCGGGCATGTCAACACCATAGAGATCATAGTCGAGATGAACATCCTTGACTGCATCCCAAACATTTTCGGTAATGTTGTTCTTGAGGAGGTAATCGTAGAAGCGGATCATGATGAGGAAGGTACGCATTGCGGAGATGATACCTTCGTACTCACCATAGTTGATAACGCTCTCTCCCTTGCCGAACTGCTGGAAGTTGCCGATGGCAGGAGTGTCGAACTGGGTGCAGCGGGTGAGGTACCAGCCAAGTTCATGGCAGAGGAACTCAACGGTGCAAGGATTCTTGTCCGAGAAGTTGATGATAGCGCCATCATTGGTGTTCTCATACCAAGGATATGCATTGAAACCGGTTACTGTAGCATATTCAGCAGGAGTAGGGATAGGCTCAGAGAGGCTCTTGCCATTGCCCATGGTATGAACAAAAGGATTGCGGGAAGGCTGCATGAGGCTGGAACCCTCGACAGTAACGAGGTCGAGGATACCCTGAGCCGCAACACTCCAGCATTCAGCTGCAGTGTATTCGCGGCCGTCAACAACAGGATGCCAAATGGGGAACTTGCCCTCATCATACATTTCGCCATCCTTGTAACCACCGGAGTACTCGATAGGAATGAAGTGTACATTCTGCCATGCAGTCTTGTTAGAGGTACAGTGCGAACCGTCTGCATCAACGGTACCTACGGTTTTCTCCCAGACGTCAAGATACTTGACAAGTTCGGTAGCGAATGCCTTAAGGGTAGCGGCAGCTCCCTTGTAATCTGCAGATACGCTTTCGGCAAGTTTGCCGTCAGCTTTGTATCCTGCGAGTGCGCGTGAAATGACGATAGTGGCGCGGTCGGTCGAGAAAGCGATTGCAGAACCGTTGCGGGTGAAGTTCGTCTGGTTAGGAACCTGAAGGTCAGCAACCATACGTGCAAGCATCCTGCTGGCAACGTTCACAAGGTCCTCGGTCTCTTCCCCGTTCTTGGGGCCGTTGGTCACCGCAATGGTTTCCTTGTCATAGCTATCCCTTTCGGGGTGAGCTGCAGGCTTGTAGGAAGGCACTGTGATGTCGCCCTTCTCGCCTTTGCTGATGTTTACCAGTGCCTGGCAGATGGCAAACTGGTACTCAGGAGTATTGAAGTCCTTGCTTCCGACCTTGAAAGAGTCGGTCAGGCCTTCTCCTTCTTCCCATGACTTGTAAGTGGAAGAAGCTGCATCTACGATTTCTGTAAGTGTCACCTTGGTTCCCGTGGTATCATCGGGTACAGGTTCCTTGTTGTCCTTACAGCCGGTGAAGGTCAGTGCAAAAGCAGCGAAGCTCACCAGAAAAAAACGTAATTTTTTCATAATGCTGTGTTTTGATTGGTTAATAGATAATATTTAGGTTTTTGGTTTTATTTCCAAAGATCATTTATGTCCGGGAAATCACCGAGCTGATAGCGGAAGAGAACGACGCCTGCGGCGCGTGTTTCTGCAATCAGATCAATATCCTTGCGGAGTGCTTCGGCAGTCATGCCCTTGGTTGCGGAGTCGTATGTCTGAATTCCAGTCCAGCAGACACCACCGCTCTTGGCAGCCTGATCGGAATAATAGTTGGAGTTGCCCTTGAAGGTGTCGTCAGTCATGTTGTAGGAACCATAACGGTAATTCATCGGCATGAGGATGTGGATGTACTTTGCCATCTCGGCAGGTTTCTGGCCATAATACTGGCTGGAATTAGCCTCAGGCATGAGGGCAGCCGAAGTAAGCAGCCCTTCTTCGAAACTATCCGTCGTCTCGCGTATCTCGCGGCAGCAGCGGTTCACGGCAGCCACAGAATTTACTTCGGTAGTCCAATTATGCTTGGATGCAGTGCCGCCGAAACGGATGTAATCGAGATGTACACCCTTCACACCCCATGTTTCCACATAGCGGCGAGCATCGTTGCGTATCAGCTCGAAGAGTTCTTCCTTGTAAGTCTTGCTGGTGTCATCGATAGGACTCACCCAGCTGCCGTTCTGGTAGAAGCATTGGAGCCACACATGGGGAACGAGGTCGATTTCTTCGCAGAGATTGATAAAGTTGATTGCCTGCTGGCGATAATTCTTATTCTCGAATCCCGCGAAGTTCATCAGTATGTGATCGTAGCCTTTTCTCTTCAGATCACGCATCTTGGCGCCATTGTCGGCTGTAAGGTCGGAAAGATGCGAACCCCAGGCCCAGACGGCCGTAGGACGGTAATTCGCAGCGTCGAACAGTTTGTTCTCGCTGCCACGGCTGGAATAAGTTACACGACGCCATTCCCCGCTTGCATCGGGTATGCGCTGCCAACTGCCGAAGTATCCGAGGGAAGGGTCATCATCCTTGCGCTCGAAACTGTCGGTGGGGTTGTCGTTGGAACTTCCCAGTACAAGCGTAAAAGCTGCATTTGATGCAATGCCTGTACGAAGTGTACCGTCATCTACCGACAAAACCTTGCGCTCTCCCGCTGCCAAAGAGCCGGAAAGGGTGGCAATACTCTGTCCTTTGAAGTAGGTGTCGGTAATAAAAAGGCTCAGGCCTTCGAGCGAGATCGTCTCCTTGGTCGTGTTGAGAATCTCCACCCAGGTGTCGAAGCCTTCCGAATCCTCATGAGGAGCTATCTCATTCAGGATCAAGCCTTCTGCAATGGGCTTTTTGCTATCTTCCTTTTCTTTATCCTGGCAGGAAACTCCAAGGATAAGGCAAACGGCAAAAGCAAGGATGATGCGTGATACTTTCATTTCACTTTATTTTAAGATACCCTGTTCTTTCAGATATTCCTCGGCTTTCTTCAGGCCGCCGGTCTTCTTGATGATCTGCTCGCAGTACTCGTAGCTGAGCTGGGGATTGC
>CAMOIZ010000038.1 GCA_946616385.1 uncultured Bacteroidales bacterium
GGACCTCGGAAACTCTTCCGTGTGCACCGTCAAGGTGAACGACGTCGATCATCCTTTGACTCCTATCCTTGGAACTTGGAAAATGTCTGCTAACAGCTATTTCAATGGAGACCAGGAATTTGAGGTGACCTTCATTAAGGATAGCAGCGATGATCACATGGTATGGATAGACAATCTGTTTGGCAATGACAGCTGGAAGGGTGATGATATGCTCTACTACGGAAACGTCTCCGACGATCTTACCAGCATAGTTATCCCGCTCGGCCAGGAATCTGAGTACACCCGCACCGATGGAAGCCATATCGTGCTTTATTCTCTGTCTGCAGATATGTATCTGTACAACACAGGCTCGGTAACTGCTACTGTAACATTTGGCGAGAAGACAACGATTTCGTTCGGCAAAGATTACGGTTTCGCATTCAGGGTCGGCACTGCCAACTCTTACATCAATCTGCTACTTCCTGAGATTACAGGTGTAAAGAAATAAAAACTGAACAGTTATGAAAAAAGTATTATCTATAATTTCCATTGCTGCTCTTGCTTTCGTCGCTTGCACCAAGTTCGAAGCAGAACCTGAGGTAAGCTACGACAAGGCAGACGCCCCCGCCGTCAGCGTGGAGGTCACCGGAGACAATTCGATTGCTCTCGAAGTACTCCCCGGCAGCAATACGGGCTATTATGCCTATGCTCTTCTTGAAGGAGAAGTGGAAGCATCCTCAGTGGATGCTGCCACCCTCCTCGCCGGAAAGGCAGGCGGTCTGAAGAAAGAGACCGCAAGTGCGGCCAAGAAGGATACACTCAAGGCGGCGGTCGGCAGCCTTTATTCCAACACGAAGTATACTGTAGTCGCAGTCGCTTCCAGCAAGGGCACCCAGTCGCTCAGCGAGGTCGTCGCAAAGACCGTGACCACCACCGACGAGACCGTTCCCGACGTGGACGATTATGATTACGAACTTGACGGCAAGAGCCTGACTTTCTATGTCTATTTCGACGACCCCGTCGAATTGACGGACAAAGCCCAGTTCACGGTTCAGACCTATGCGGAACTCTATTATGACAGCTCCAAGGATTACCTGCTCAAGCCTCTTTCCCAGACTGTCGTGTCCAAGGAGAACATCAGCATCGATTCCGACGGCTCCATTGCCATCGTTGTCCCCGAAGACACTTATACTCCGGGCGCTTATGTCGCACTGTTCATCGGCGAAGGATCTGTAAAGAATGCCGTTGACGCGGTCAATCCCGCATTCAACTACAACGCGATTTACAATTCCAAAACGTCAAAAGGCAAGACGGGCGGACTTATTGCCAGATATGAGAAAGTCCCGTTCGAGCTCGAGTGTCCTATAGCCGAGGATTCTCTGGTAAAATTCCAGGATCCCTCCGCGCTCGAGATTGAACTTGCTGCCAAGCTTGAGGGCAAAATCAACCAGCTTGCCGGCTATGGCGAAGGCAAAGTTACCGTTACTGCAGTTCACTCTGTCTCGGGCCGCAAGGTAGAATATACTCTTGAGAACTGGGGTGTAAATAGCACAAAAGACGGTGTCGTTCTCGGACTCGACGAGGCCCCCGACTTCGGATATTATTCGAATTATTCCGTTGCGGAAGGTGTTGTCAAAGACCTTTATGGTAATGTAAACAAGGAATTCACAATCGAGGAACAGGTGTTCTGCTCCTATGGTTATACCGCAGCCGACATTCTCGGTACCTACACATTCGCTGGAACCTCTCAGTATGCCGGTGCCCAGGCTGACGACAAGGTCGTGATTGCTCCTTCTGACGACAAGGACTACGATCTGGTTGTTTACGACCTCTTCAAGTCCACGACCTGCCTTAACGATCTTGACGCGTGGACTCCCGACAGTTTCACCAAGTTATATGCAGATTTCGATTTGGACAGTGGCGTTCTGACCGTTTACGGTGACAGGATTGGCGTTGGTGTTTATAATGGGAAAGAATACGTTGTCGGTGCACTTGGAGCCGGAGAATACAACGAATTCGTGTTCAATGTAACCGCACCCGGACAGGCTGTCCTTGGAGGTACTGTTTATATGTATCTCTATAATGGTGGTACTTGGGATCGTGTTACTGCCGGTGCGCTTACCCGTACGGCGACGACTTACGCATATACTGAACCCGCAGCACCCTCATCTGCCCCCAAGAAGGTAGCAGGTGCAAAGAATCTGAAGAGCATCCGCTAACAGGATTCAAATATGATACGATTGGATACCCGCATTGTGCGGGTATCCTTTTTTTCTTATATTTGCATGTTTAACCCAGAACAAAAGCAGTTTGAGCTATGAAACGTCTACTTTTCCTTGCAGCCATGCTGGCTATGATTCCGGCTGCTGCGCAGACCCCGAGTACAACCTGGCCGTACCTCTACGACAACTTCATCCCCGGAGTTATCTATATGCAGGATGGAGCCAAGAGTGAGGTGCAGTTGAACGTAAACGTACGCCACGACCGTCTGCATTTCATCGATAAAGAAATCATCAAGGATGCCGACCTTTCCAGAGTCCTGGTAGTTACCGCCGGAGACGACAAATACATCCCCGTGGACGGAGAACTGCGCAAGGTGTTCGCCGAGAGCGACAAGGGCGCTGTGGTTGCTTCGCTTCTGGGCGATTTCGCCGCCCTCCAGGAAACCGGCGGAGGCTATGGTGCATCTTCCGAAACGGCCTCTACCCGCAAGCTTTCTTCAGTCGAAGTTGACGGACAGGTAAACCAGAACCACATGCTGATCCTGCAGGAGAAGGAGAACGGCGCAGAGTTGAACCTGATAACGACTTACTACCTCATTCAAGGCAAGAGTTGTATAAAGGCAACGCGCAAGGATGTCGAATCTGTCCTTTCAAATGCTGCAAAAGCAAACTGGAAGGCCTGGCTCAAGGCAAACAAGATTAAATGGAAAGACCCCGAGAGCCTTCTCAAGGTCGTTGAATTCATAAGTGACAACAAGTAAATGAAAAGAATCCTGTTCAATTTGATTCTGGCAGGCGCGCTCGTGATGGGCGGATGCCAGACGAACAACGAAAGGGCGATTGCCGCAGTGCAGAAGGACGGGGGCGCAGAACTCCTGAATGCCTTCGTGCCGGACAGCGGCCTGCTGCCCTATGTGAGTATAAAAGTTGATGAGAGCTTCGCAGCCGAACTTGAAGCCGCTACAGATACGTCCGGATATGTGAACGTAGCCAAGGTGAAGAGCGTGCCGGGAAGCGGCATAGTGAGCATGCGCCGTCTCTTCCAGAATGGCGGCAGGTTCGAGGAACGTATGCGCAGATACGGGCTTCATCTTTGGTACAAAGTGGAGTACGATGAGAGCGAGAGCGTCACGAAGGCCGGTGCGCAGCTCGACATCCCGGGAGTCGAGATTGTCGAGTTCAACCCCCGCATCGAAATCGTGGGCAATCCTCAGGTCACGGCCTATGTCGAGCCTCGTGCGGCTGCAGGAGTAACTGCCGCTGCGCCTTTCAACGACCCCATGCTGGAGCGCCAGTGGCATTACTACAACAACGGCAGCGCGTCATCTTCCGTGAGTGGATGCGACATCAACGTTTTCCCGGTATGGAAGAACTATAAGACCGGCAATGCCGACATCATCGTAGGTGTGGTGGACCAAGGCGTGGATTTCAACCACGAGGACCTCTCCGACAACATGTGGATCAACGAGGAGAAGAAGGGCAATAACCGCTTCGGATACAATTTTGCAAACGGTTCTTTCACCGTCAATCCCGGTGACCACGGAACCCACGTTGCAGGCACTATCGCTGCAGTGAACAACAACGGCATTGGCGTGTGCGGCGTAGCCGGAGGCGATGCAAAAAAGAAGGTGCCCGGAGTCAAGATCATGTCCTGCCAGATTTTCGATGGCACAAAACAGGGCTCCGGCGCTGAAGCCATAGTATGGAGCTGCAACAACGGAGCCATCATTTCGCAGAACAGCTGGGGCTCGACCGTTCCCGGCACCACTTCTGCTTCGCTCAAGGCAGCCGTGGATTACTTCACCGACAATGCCGGCTTTGACGAAAAAGGCAACCAGGTGGGTCCTATGGCGGGCGGTCTTGTCGTATTTGCCGCAGGCAACGATGATTCCACTGAGCCTTACGGCTCCGATTACGAACGTATGTATATAGTCGCATCCGTAGGTGCTGACTACAAGCGTGCATACTATTCCAACTATGGCGACTGGGTGCACATTTCCGCCCCTGGCGGCGATGCCCGCAAAGGCAATCAGATTGTCAGCACCCTCCCCGGCAACAAATACGGTCTGATGCAGGGCACTTCTATGGCTTGCCCTCACGTGAGCGGCGTCGCTGCCCTCGTGCTTGCCAACCGCATGGCCAAGGGCTTCAAGAATTCCGACCTCAGGAATCTCCTGAACAAGTCCGCCGTGAAGATCGAATCTTTCAACAAGGGCATTGCGATGGGCATAGGCCTCGTCAATGCTTACGGCTCCATTGCCGGCAGCGGAGGAAAGGCCCCGGACAAACCTTCCGGCCTCACGACCACCGCCCAGTCCAACAACGTCACATGCACGGTGACAATCCCCAATGACGATGACGATGTCACGCCGAGTTCGATCTATGTGTATTACAGCACCTCGAATTTTACCAAGGTGGACGATGTGGCGTTTGCCATGTTCTACGTGAGTGACGATGCCAAGGTCGGCGACACTCTGACAGGCAAGATCACCGGCCTGGATTTCAACACCACCTACTATATGGCGGCCCAGTCGGCCGACCTGGCCGGCAACCGTTCCGCCATCACCTCCCGCGTGCAGGTGACCACCGGTGGCAACAATGCCCCCGAACTTGCCAAACTTGGAGCGACATCAATCACCATCAAGCCTCACGAGAAGGCATCGATGGACTTCAGCATCACAGAGCCTGACGGACACTTCTACGACATAGAACTCAAGAAGGGCTCCGCCGGCACGGTACTCGACACCCTTACCAGGAATATGCCCAAGGTCGTAGTCACCGGAGCAGACGCCCCGTCCGGCAGCTACAAGGACACTCTTGTAGTAACGGATATCTACGGGCTCAGCGTGCAGCAGATAGTGGATTACACCATACTCGAGAATCACAAGCCTTATGTGGGCAAGTCATTCGAGGATGTCGCATTCGAATCCAAGACGGATCCTACCGTGGTGCTCAACGCCAAGGACTACTTCAAAGACGACGACGGCGAGGATCTTTCGTACGAAATCTCTCTCAGCAACACCACCGTCTGCAATATGACCTACGCGTCCGGACAGTTCCATCTCACCCCCATGAACTACGGCAACGCCGACATCTCGGTGACGGGAACGGACGTTAGGGGCGAGAAGGTGTCCCAGTCCTTCAGGGTGCTCATCCGCGACGGCTCCCGCCCCGTGGACCTGTACCCCAATCCGGTAAAGGATGTGCTGTATGTCCGCACCGGAGAAGCAGGCACCTGGAATGTCCGGCTCATTTCTCCTACCGGAGCTGTTTTCTATGACGAAACAGTGGAGATAGATCCTTTCGATCCCGCCAAGGTGGATATGTCAAAGGCTTATCCCGGAGTTTATACCGTCTGCCTTTCCAAGGACGGAAAGGAAGAGAAGTTCAACATTGTAAAGATCTGATGCGATGAAGAAGATATTGACAATAATCGTAGCCTCCGTATGGAGCGCAGCGTCTTTTGCGCAGGTTCTTCCTTCGCTTTTGGTGAATTCTGATCCTCAGGCCATGGGGGCTGCCGGAATCTCTGTCCTTGGCTCTCCGGCCTATGCCCTGCAGGGCTATGCCGCCAGCACCGTCTTTATGGAAGGCACCGGCTCGGCCGGAGTCAGTTATGGCTCATGGCAGCCGAAAGCGGCTTCTGACAAGATACTCGGAGCATCTGCATCTGTCCGGCTGGGCAAACTCGGCGTGGCGCTCGAATACAAGAACTTCGCGCAGCCTGCCTACGAGGTCACCGGTATCACCGGCTCCGTGAGCCAGGTGACCCCCAGCTTTACTCCCAAGGAATCTTCGTTTGCTCTGGGGCTCGGATACCGTATTCTGGATTGCCTGTCCGCTGCAGTGACCGTTCGCAGCACGTCTTCGGTGCTGGCCAGCGATGCCAAGGCATCCGTGTTCGGAGTGGACGTGAGCGCAATGTATGCAAGTGATGCGCTCCAGGCCGGACTGGCGGTGTGCAATCTTGGCGGTAAAGTCAATTATGGCGAGTCTGATTACAAGCAGCCGGCGCTGCTTAAGGCCGGCGCTGCATATGAGGTGATAGAAGGCCTCAAGGCGGCCGCGGAATTTGCATACCTCTTCGAGGGCGCTTTCGGGGCTTCGCTCGGTGCCGAGTACTGCTATGCCGACATTGTCAGCGCACGTGCCGGATATCATCTCGGCAGCAAGGACAAGGGCCTTCCCTCTTATGCTTCAATAGGCCTGGGCGCCAAGTACTTCGGCATAGGGCTCAATCTGTCCTATCTGTTGGCATCGGATACTATCGGCGGCAGCTTCCTTGCAGGACTGAGCTATAGCTTCTGATGTGCAGCACCCCCAGAATCGCGGGAGCAATTTGCGCTCTGCTCGTCCTTGCCGCCTGCGTGCGCAGCAAGGAAGAGCCGACCGAACCGACCGTGCTCAGGGTGGTGCCGTCGGAACTGAACGCGGAGTCGTGGAAAGCGCATGACATCAGCATAAAGGTAGTCTGCGACCTCGAGGCGACCATCACCCTCAAGGACGCTCCCTGGGCGGCCATCTCTTCGAACGAAATCACCGGCTCCGGGCAGCGCACCCTGACCATAGCACTGGAGGCGAACGAAGGGGACGAGCCCCGTACCGGGACACTGTCGGCGTCCTGCGGCTCCTCCGAGGTGAAAGCGCTTTTCACCCAGTTGCCGCTGGGAAGCACCCTGGGTGTATTCAACTACGACGGCGAAGGTGCTTCCTTCGTCTTCGACGAACTCCGTCATCAGACATCAGTGAGGCGTTATGCCGACGGTACGACCGACTCCCGCATTCTTTCTCCGCTTGACGGCAAGTTCTTGATTTTCAAGGGGCTGGATGGCTCTCTCAAGGTAGGGGACCATTCCGGCGCATCTCTTTTCAGCAACGCCATTCCGGGCATGCAGAGTCAGCGCAGCGTCGATTTCGAGGTCGTGAAGATCGCCGACGGCAAGGCCTGGCTCTCGGAGGGGGATATCCTTTACATCGTGAGATACTGATGCTGCGCCGCGCCCTCATAATCCTTGCAGCCCTGCTCGCGTTTTTCCATGCGGGCGCCGCGCCTGCCATTCCCACTCCGGTAAGGCATGTGCAGCCGGATGGATCCGTGGTTGAGGTCCGCATACACGGCGATGAATTCTACCACTATTACACTGTCGACGGACATGTGGCAGCCCTCGGCAGGGACGGTTTCTGGCATCCCGCACGCAAGCCGTCGTTCTCAAAGGGCGCACTGCTCAAGGATCGCGCCCGCACCAGCCGCCGGATTTCCCGGGCGGCCACCCGTGCCGGATCCCGTATCAGCCTGGGAGAGAAGCGCTTCCTGGTGCTGCTGGTGGAATTCAAGGACCTCTCCTTCTCGGTAGCCGATCCTGCGGCGGCCTTCTCTCGCATGCTCAATTCGGAGGGCTATTCCGAAAACGGAGGGACTGGTTCGGTGGCAGATTACTTTAAAGACAATTCCAACGGAAGGTTCACTCCCGTCTTCGATGTAGTTGGGCCCGTGCGCGTTTCGGGAGCCTTCGCCGACTACGGTGGCAACAATGCCGACGGGGCCGACAAGAACCTGACCGGTTTCGCTGCAGAGGCCTTCCGCCTTGCGGATGCGCAGACCGACTTTTCCGAATACGACCTGGACTCCGACGGATACATCGACAACATCTATATCTTCTATGCCGGTCACGGCGAGGCCGAAGGTGCGAGTGCCGACCATCTCTGGCCGCAGGCCTCAGCGATTTCGGGCGAAAACCTTGTGCTGGACGGAGTACGTGCATGGTCTTTCGCCTGCTCCTCGGAACTTCGCGGGGCGAACGGCAGCAGCATGTCCGGCATCGGCACTTTCTGCCATGAATTCGCGCATGTGCTGGGCCTGCCGGACTTCTACGACACCGACTACGAAGAAAACGGCAGTGCAGATGCGGTCTATTCCTTCTCGCTGATGTGCAGCGGAAACTATAACAATGCCGGCCGCACTCCTCCCTACATGGGCGCGCTGGAGCGCTGGATGCTCGGTTGGACCGATGCACCCGCGCAGATGGACGCTCCCGGCCGGAAGACGCTCGGGCCTGTGTACGACGACGAATCCGCCGCCACTCCGGGGTCGGGCGTCGGGGAGTTCTTCCTCTACGAGGTGCGCGACGGCAGCAAATGGGATGCATATATCTTCGCCCGCAGCGGGCAGACACCCCCGGAAGGGATGCTGGTGTACCACGTGGACATGTCCTCCGAGACCGTGTGGGACATGAACATCATCAACAATTCCGCCGCCCATCCCTGCTACTATCTGGTAAAACCCGTGAGTTCGTGGGGAAACTACAACGACCTTCTTTACCCGGGCACCAGCGGAACGACCTCGTTCGAGGGCACCGACTGGGCTGGCAACAAGACGGGATTCGTGCTGTCGGGCATATCCTACGGGGCGTCGAAGGCCAGTTTCACCCTGTCCGTGCCGGGAGAGATGGTGCTTTCCGGGAAAGTGACCGACAGCGAATCGAAAGCTCTGCAGGGGGTGAAGGTTTCCGGAGGTGGGAACAGCAGCATCACCGGAGCGGATGGAACATACGAACTGACTTTTCCCGGGGCGGGGGAGTATGAGGTGAGTTTTTCGCTCGACATGTTCAGGCCCAGGACGGAAACGGCCGTGCTGAAGACGGCCCGCACCACTCTGGACGTCATGCTTTGGAACGTCGCCGAATCGGAACCCCTCACATTGTCGAAGCACGGGGAAGACCGCGGCACCGCGCTCGGATACCCGGACGAGGCGGATCCGCACACTGGCACGATAGCCGTGGGATTCAGCGCTTCCGAACTTGCCGGATACCAGGGGTATGAGATCAAGTCGCTGCGTTTCAAGATGCACGGCAGCAGCGCGAAAAAAGTCTGTGCCTTCGTCGATTTCGGAAACGAACGCAAGGTCACGCGCGAGATTTCCTCTCCCGTTTTCGATGCCTGGAACACCGTGGACATCTCCGATGCCGGGTTGACCATACCAGTCGGCAAGACCGTCTACATAGGATACGCCGTGCAGGGCATAGATGAGGATTTCTGGATGAGCATCGACGGCGCCGCAGCCGTTTCCGGCGGCGGATACGTGCGTAAGGAATATGCCTCACAGGGCAGCAACGCCTGGTATGAGCCGGGGTATAACTTCCTGGTAGACTGCGTGGTATGCAAGCCGGTGCCGGTTTTCGCGCAGCTCTCTCTCCGCACAATCTCCAACCCCTTGAAAGGGGAGCCCTATGCCGTGGGCACCGAGCTGGCGCTGGGCTTCGACGACGACTCCCTGGGCGACACTCCGCTTAGCGTGGAATGGCTGTTCGACTCCCGGAAAGTGGAAGGGAATTCCGTGCGTCTGTCCTCTGCCGGAAGGCACGTGATCACCGCCCGCCTGAGCTATCCGGACGGCTCTGTCGAAGAAATTGAGCAGGTGGTGCTGGCGCAGTAGTATTCCACAGTTCGCAAAAAGTGTGTATCTTTGCAGGATTATACTTTAGATACCGCTTTTTATCATGATGACTTCTAAG
>CAMOIZ010000039.1 GCA_946616385.1 uncultured Bacteroidales bacterium
TTATATTTGAAAGTTCAAGACGTGTATTATGGGTAAACTGTACGACGAACTTACGAAGGATTATCGCTTCAAGGAGGGACTGAAAACCTGCATAAACTGCGGCACCTGCACTGCAATCTGCCCCGCGGCGGAGTTCTACAAATATGATCCGCGAAAGATAGTGGACACCGTCCAGAGAAAGGACGAAGAGGGGATACTGGAGCTTCTCAAGAGCGAGACCATCTGGTATTGCGGGGAGTGCATGTCCTGCGTCACCCGCTGTCCGCGGGGGAACGGCGCCGGACTCGTTGTGATGGCGCTGCGGAATCTTTCCACCAAACTCGGTTATTTCACGGAATCGGAGAAGGGACGCCAGTTGTATCCGCTCACGAAAGTTCTCACGAACAACGTGCTTAAACTCGGCTACTGTGTTCATCCTTCCACTTACAAATACGAAGACCATCCCGAGTCCGGCCCCGTGTTTGAATGGGTGCTGAACAATCAGCAGGATGTATACGACCGTCTCGGGGCGAACTTCGGACGGCAGGGGACAGGCGCCCTCAGGGCCATTCCTCAGGAGGATCTGGATGAACTCCAGGCCATTTTCGACGAAACCGGCGCTACCGAGCGCATAAATCTTGTGGAGGAGTGCTCGCGCAAAAAGGCGGAGGAGATGGGGATGAGCATGGAAGAATATACAAAATACACCTTCGAGCATTGCTCAAGGGGACATTTCAACAATGAGGAGGGCTCGCTATGATATATCAGGGCAAACAGAAAATATGGTCGGATTACCAGAAAGAGATTCCGGACGATCACTGGTTCTATGTACGGAGCTGCATCAGGCAGAGTTTCTTCCCTGCGTCGGAGCATTACTTCCTGAAGATATGCCGCGATATGCTGGGCAGGGACATCTATGAATCCGCCCACCACACCACCTGCGGAGGAATCGCCTATCATGCCGATACCATTCCGCAGGAAACAGCCATGACCATAGTGGCGCGCCAGTTCGCGCTTATGACCGAAGCCGGATACAAGAATCTTGTGACTTCCTGCATCACATCCTTCGGTAACTATACGGAAATCCTGGAAACCTGGCGTGAATTCCCCGAACTGGAGGCGCGCATACGCGAGAAACTCTGGAAGGCCTGCCGCAGAGAGTTCGAAAAACCCGAATATGTTGCGCACGCAAGCGATCTTGTCTACAAGTTCCGCGAGGAGATTGCCGCACGTGCCAAATACCGGCTTGTCGACAAGGAAAGCGGAGAACCTCTCCGGGTGGTGGAGCACATAGGCTGCCATTATTCCAAGATGTTCCCCCACAAGGGTGTAGGCGGTGCGGAGTACCCCTGCGTGCTGAGCGGAATGGCTGAGGCCTGGGGAGGAAAGGTGATAGACTATCCCGAGCGCAGGCATTGCTGCGGCTTCGGATTCCGTCAGTATCTGGTGAAGGCCAACCGCGGCTACTCCGTGTCGAACACGCACAAGAAGTTCGAGTCGATGGAGCCCTATCATCCCGACATGATCATCACCAACTGCCCTGGCTGCCCCTTCTTCCTGGACCGCTGGCAGTATGTGATTTCCGAGATGGAAGGAAAGACCTACGGCAAGGACGGGCACGGCATCCCCGTGTTCACTTATGAAGAACTTGCCGGCATGGTGCTTGGCGTGGATCCGTGGGATCTCGGCCTGCAGGTGCATCAGGTAGGCCCCGAGCCTTTGCTCGACAAGATAGGCATACCCTATGATCCCTCTAAGAAATACCTCGGACTGAACGAAAAAGATCTTAAGAAACCGGGCCTTCCAACGGTCCTCAAATGCTGCTGAATATGAAAGAAATAGTACTTGTCGTCGGAGGCGGAATCGCCGGTTTGGAAACTGCCCGGGAGTTGAAGGAACTCGGGCTTTCACCCGTGATAGTGGAGAAGAGTTCTTCGCTGGGAGGGCATGTGGCACAATGGAACTGTCTGTTCCCCGATATGACCCCGGCCCGCAAGGTACTGGAGCCATACGAGAGTGCACTGAAAGACGTCGAAATCCATCTCGAAACCGAAATAGCATCCATTAACAGGCTGCAGAAAGGATATTCCGTCGTCCTCAGCGATGGGGCTGCCGTTCCCTGCAAGGCGGTCGTGTTCGCCACCGGGTTCAAACTCTTCGAGGCGGAAAAGAAGGAGGAATACGGCTATGGCGTTTACGACCGTGTGATTACCAACCGCGACCTGGAGAACTGGTTCAATACCGGCAGCGACTCCCGTGTGCCTGAAAAACCCTCTGCGATAGGATTCGTGCATTGCGTCGGCTCCAGGGATGTGAAGGCCGGCAATACCCAGTGCTCGAAAGTCTGCTGCATCACGGCCATCAAGCAGGCGATAGAGATGAAGGAAAAGTTCCCGAACGCAGAGATTTACTGCTTCTACATGGATCTCCGCCTGTTCGGCAAGAAGTACGAGGATTTCTACATAAACGCGCAAAAGGACTACGGAATCCATTTCATCCGCGGACGTGTCTCCGAGGTTTCGGAAACTATCGACGGCAGGGTGCTTGTCAAGGCGGAAGATACTCTTGTAGGCAAGCCGGTGAAGGTCCGGCTCGACCTGCTTGTGCTTATGGCCGGCATTGTGTGCAACAAGGAGAATCAGCAGTTGCTGCAGGCAGTATCCCTCCCTGTCGACGAGGATGGGTTCTTCCGCAGCAAGGACAATATCGCTTCCATCACCGAATCCGACCGGGACGGAGTATTCTTCGCCGGCACGTGCACAGGCCCCAAGACCATCCCCGAGACTATTGCCGAAGCGCGCAGCGCCGCTTTGAATGTGTACAACTATCTTAAATCCCGCAAGTAATGGATTTCGGTTTCGGACTCAATCCCAGTTCGGCAATAGAACTGGACAAACAAGATTTAAGGCTGTACGATAAACTGTGCAGGATCGAGCCTACTGCTGCAACCTGCATGGCCTGCGGCAGTTGCAGCGCTACCTGCACCGCGGCCGGATACTCCGGCATGAGCGTGCGCAAGCTCCTGATCGACCTTCAGCGCGGAAGGAGCCAGGAAGTTGAGCAGATGCTCTCGCATTGCATGCTTTGCGGCAAATGCACGATGGTCTGCCCGCGGGGTATCAACACGCGCAGGGTGATTCTCACCGTATGCCGGCTTTACGATAATGTGGAGGGCGTGCTATGATAATAGATCGTTTCAGCAGCGGATTCCATCCTTTCGTTCTGCCGTTCCTTGCAGGAATGATATTCGTGCTGGGATACTGTTTGTATGGCATCATACGGATCCTTTTCCAGCTCCCGGGAGAAGACAGGCGCAAGTTTCTCATATCCCTGGTGACACCTAAAACAGCTTGGAAAAATGTCAAGGACATCTTCCTCAACTGCCTGCTGCACGTCAAGTTGTGGAAGCGCAACAAGGTGCTGGGTTACATGCACTCCAGCATTGCCTTCGGATGGTTCATGATCATCCTCCTCGGGCATATAGAGGTGATGCTCTTCCTGCCTCACCGCATCCGTCTGTTCTATTATCCCATCTTCTTCAACTTCTTCGTGGCGGAAACGGAATCTACGATTCAGGGAGCGGTACTCTTCTTTTTGATGGATTTCTTCCTGCTCATCATCTTGAGCGGTATAGCCCTTGCCATGATCAAGAGGGTGCGTTCGCGCTGGTTCGGCATGCGCCGTACTACACGCGCCAGCCTGCTCGATACCGTCGGCCTGTATTCCCTCTGGGCTATTTTCCCTCTCCGCCTGCTGTGCGAGAGTTTTACCGCACATATCAGCGGCGGTAGTTTCCTCACTCTTCCGATGAACTGGATTTTCCGTCAGTTCCTCGGGAACGAACTGAATTACCTGCCTACCTGGTGGGCGTACTCCATAGCGCTCGGCGTGTTCATGACGGTTCTTCCGTTCACGCGCTACATGCACATACCTGCCGAGATGATGCTGATTCCCCTGCGCAATGCAGGACTGCACATACGGCATCCGCGCAAGGGATTCGCACGGGTGCAGTTCTTCTCCTGCCCGGGATGCGGAGTGTGCATAGACGCCTGCCCCATGAGCGTCCGCAAGGAGAATCTCAAGGATTGTACGGTCTATCTGAACAGGCAGTTGAGACGCGGAAACGAGAAGCGCATAGAGGAAATCAGCGACAAGTGTCTGATGTGCGGGAAGTGCACCCAGGTGTGCCAGGTAGAGGTGGACGGGCCGCAGATGCGGCTTTCACAGCGTACGATGCGTTCATACAGCATCAATCAGCACTACTCCAAGTTATCTGCCGAAGAGCACCTGAACCGCATCGGTACTGCCAAAGTGCTGTATTTCGCCGGCTGTATGACTCATCTTACCCCGGGAATCCGCAAGGCTGTGGGCTCGGTGCTCGACAAGGCAGGCATTTCCTGGACAATGATGGATCCGGACGGAGGCTTGTGCTGCGGACGCCCGATGATGCTTGCAGGACGCCGTGAGCAGGCCCGCGAGATGGCCCGCGTGAACAGGGAGATAATCAGGAACTCCGGTTGCGACATCCTGCTTCTGAGCTGCCCCATCTGCTACAAGATATTCAAGGAGAAGTACAATCTTTCCGGTATCTACGTTGTGCATCACAGCGTTTTCTTCGATGAACTCATCCATTCCCAGAGGCTGCATGTCAGCAAGGACGAGGCTTTGAAACTCGCATACCACGACCCTTGCGAGCTCGGACGCGGATGCGGCATATACGACGCCCCGCGCTCGGCCGTTTCCGCCGTGGGAACCCTTGTGGAAGCTGCCAAGAACAGGGAAGAGAGCATCTGCTGCGGAGGTTCGCTGGGAAGTCTGTCGCTGAGTTATGAAAAGCGCAAGGATATAACCGTGAACTCGTTGAACAATCTGAAAGCGGGTGACCCCGACGTCATTGTGACCGCATGCCCTCTTTGCCAGAGTACGTTCAGCAAATACTCCGACATTCCTGTAAAAGATATTTCACAGATTCTTGATTAACTGAGAGGCGAGTCGCTCAGGATTTGCTCCTGCTGCTCCTTCGGCAGCACTTTGACCAGTGTCTTCAGGTGGTCTTTGGGAAAACCCTTAAGCGGAAGCAGAATCAATCCGTCCAGGGAATTGTTGAAATCCGGATCGACGTTGAAGCAGATCAGCCTGGCTCCGTAATTGAAATACTTCTTTACAAGGACCGGAAGGCGGTATTTGCCGTCGGAAAGGGTGGCGATCAGTTTGTCAAGTTCATCGACGGTATCAATCTTTTGCAGGAGCGCGGCGGGGTCTACTCCCAGCCAGTCGGGCTTGAAGGCATTGGTAGGGGAGGCCAGGGCCCTGGATCCGGCATCGGAGGCCTTGTTTTCCAGGAACCATACCGTCAGGCTCTTGTAGAAATCGGGGAAGCTGTTGCTTATGCTGACCGGGCCCAGGAAGTATTTCTGCGCTGGGAATCTCAGCGTGGTCGCTGCAAGCCCGGTGAGAAGAAGCCTGAGACTCTGGATCTCGCGCTGATACTTCTGGCGCACGAAGGTGCGGCCTAGTTCCAGGCTGTCCCTGAGAATCTCCCTGCTCGCGTCATTGTAATTGAACAGGGTCGATGTATAGAATCCGTCGATTCCTCCGTGATTGTCGTAGGATTCCGTTCCGACTCCTATCCTGTAGGAGCCTACAATCTCCTTGTTGGGTATACTCCACAGGATAAGGTGATGGAAGTAAGCGTCGAAGCGATCGGTGTCGTATGGGTTGCCGGTACCTTCTCCGACAGCGCGGAAGGTCTCTTCGCGAAGGCGGTAGAGTTCTTTCATTGCGTTGGGAATCCTGTCCGGCTCGCTTAGGTATACGCGATAGTCGCCGTATTCGAAAAGAATCCTGTCTTCGGCCGCAAGCATTTCTGCTGCAACCAGTTCGGGATCAACGGGACTGATTACGGGAGTGGAGAAGGAATTCGGACCCGTCTGCTCTTTCTTTTCAATGCATTCAGCCTGCAGTGCATAGGTGCGGTTGCGCAGATACCTGCCGAGTTCGGGAACGCTGTATTTGCTGATTTCTTCCGGGCTGATGGGCTGTCCTATGCGCACCTTCACGTGTGTGCCTTTCTTGTTGAGCATTTCGTGAATGAGACGCACGGTGCGGAGCCTCGGGTGAATCTTGCCGAGGAAATGGAAAAACTTTGAATTGGTGCCTTCAAAGTAAATCGGAACTACAGGGAATCCCGAATTCTTGATCAGTTTTATGATATTCTCCGCCCAGGGCTTGTCTTCGATGACTTTCTTGTCTGAAATGGCGGTACGTTTGCCCTTCTTCTGGTAAGTGGCGACTTCTCCTGCAGGGAAGAATCCCAGCGCTCCTCCTTCGTGTATGTGCTGCAGGGCCATGCGTATGCCGTGGATACTCTTCGCAGAGGCAGTATTGCCGCTGAGATTGTCCACGGGCATGAAACTGCTCTTCAGACTTGGAATCAATGCGAGAAGGAAGGTGGTGAGGATGCGGTAATCCTTGCGCTTTCCGCCTACTACGGAACTCAGGATCAGGCCGTCGATGCTGCCGAAGTGATGGTTGGAAACAGTGATGAATCCACCTTCTTCAGGGATGCGCTTGAGTTGTTCGGGAAGAATCTCGTATGTGACGCCGACTTCTTTGAGAACGGCTTCGGAGAAGTCGGGACCGTCGTTCGCCATCAGTTTCTCATGGATGGCGTTTATTTTGTCGATTTCGAGAAAACGAAGAATGCGGCGCGCTATGAAACGTCCGACGCCCCCCTTGAGTTTGAGAGCGTTTTGTAGGTCGGTTTCAGATACTACGTACTTTTGTTTTTCCATAGATACGAAGTGGGACCTGGCAGATTCGAACTGCCGACCTCTTGCGTGTGAAGCAAGCGCTCTAAACCGACTGAGCTAAGGTCCCTTCAAATTGGATTACAAATATACAACTTTTTTATTTAAAACAACACACCCTTCGGATGTTCTCTGCCATTTCATGGGCAAGGCGTGCCCTGGCTTCGTTAGAGGCCCATGCAATGTGCGGAGTAAAGCGAATCCTTTCCGGATGCTTAAGATGCAGAAGGGGATTCTCTGCCGGGAGAGGTTCCTTTTCGTATACGTCCAGGGCTGCTCCTGCAATGACGCCTTCGTCTAAAGCCCTTGCGAGATCGGTTTCTACGGCTATGCCTCCTCTGCCGGTGTTGACAAGGAACGCAGAGGGTTTCATCTGACGAAGCTGACTGTAGGCGATCAAACCGGCCGTGCGTTCATTGTAAGGAGCATGTATGCTTATTACGTCGGATTCTTGCAGCAGTTCTTCCAGACTGACGGACGGGTACTCTTTGCAATGTCCGGTGCCGGAGGTCGAGTAGTATATTACATGCATCCCGAACGACTTGCCTATCGCTGCCACTTTCTGCCCGATTGCACCCATCCCGATTATGCCAAGCGTCTTGCCGCAGAGCTCCGTGAAGGGATGTTCGTCGTCGGTATGGACTTTGAAAGTGGAGTATGTGCCGTTTTTTACAGTTTCGTCGTAATGGAAGGCCATGCCTGCGAGGTTGAGAATGTGCATCCAGGCAATCTGGGCTACGGAATCTGTCGAGTAGGCGCTTACGTTGCATACTGTCACACCTCGCTCCTTGCAGATGGCGGTATCGATGTTGTTGATTCCGGTGCCGGCTTCCTGCACCATCCTTAGTTTGGGTGCAGCATCCAGAAACGCCTTGTCGACGATCACCTTGTTAAGGATCGCGACGTCGGCATCTTTCACCCGTTCACGGGCTTCTTCGGCCGAGGAATACGGGTAGCATACCAACTCTCCAAGGGCGGCAATTTCTTCCAGGGGAGTATTCCCCATCGTCTTGGCATCGAGAAAAACTATTTTCATGACTGGACTTTTACTTTACAAAAATAACGAAAATCTTATTTGCTATTACCCTTCTTCCCGGTTTACTATTGCTTTTCAGTTTCGCTTCATTATGTTTTGTCCCGCGGACCGGTCTTTATATCTCCGGTGCGGATGGAGATTTGTTCCGAAAAGGAGCCGAAAACCGGAACAACTTGCCGGGAACTTGCTGAGGATCCTTAATTATTCTTCCTCGTTAAATATATGGAGTATTGTCTATAATTGTTTTATTATCAAGTAGTTACAACAATGCTCAAAATCTCGGATAGTTACTGGGAAAGTCTGAGGCAGGGTAATAGTCATCAACTGACATGATGAATCCCATTTTTACTATCCCTGGAAAAAACTACTCTTTTGTGAAATACAATTGACCGCAATAAGAACACCCAAACTTTGGATTGGGAATGTATGTTTCTTCGCCATTCTCATCCACTTCAATCCAACCGGGCATGCAACCCCCTAATAATAACTCCCCATTTTTTGCCTTTTTTAATCCAATGTCAGAAGGAAGACCATATAATATTGGAACAATCTTGTGTCCACAAATCTGACATTCTTTTGAATCCTTGTTTAGTTCGATAGGCTCTGCACTGAAATTAGGCAAACGATGAACCCATACTTCCTTGGCAGGCGCACAAGAAATAAACAATAGAAGTATCAACGAGAAATAAACACTTTTCATATGTAGTCTTTTACACTGCAAAGCAACTATTATTCCATTAAATAGGATTGCTATCCCTGCTTCTGTTCATCCGGGAATGGGAGTTCCTCCGGCGACTTGATATGGTCAATAGTTTTTTCTCGGGAAACCACGCTATGGCCAAGACGTTTCTCAACCTCGTGACGGGCAGTTTTTGCCACCTCTGCACCTTCTTTGGCAACGCCGGCATTTTCCGACAAACCTTCAGGATTACGCTGTTTGCTGAGTTCAGTTGCTGTTTCTTCTGCGAGGGCATTCAGAAGCAATTCCATATTGGTCATATTGTCCCGAAGATTCTCCTTTGTAAGACCTTTGTACTTCTTATACTCTCGGGTTGTTAGACCACTCCATGTCTTGGACATCAGGTCGGTCAGGAATGCAAAGTCCACTTCTTGTGTTACACCGCCTCTCTTCCACTCATCCGTGAGGCCTTTGCGAATTTCAATTGTCTTTATTCTTTGGTTAATCCACGCCTCTGAATACCCCAGACGGCGGTAATCGGCAATGGCCTGATTGATGCTTCGCTCCGGGTCGATGGCCTGATTGACCCGTTCCGCTGCAACCTGGGCCATCCATACTTTTATTGGCTCCGCCTTTTTAGAAGGAATGGATTCAATAACACGAAACATCGTGGCCATGTCTGCCACATCCGTGAATCTTGGCTTACCATCCTCAGCAATCAATTTCAACCGGTTACATTTTGTAACCACTTCACTTCCTTCCTTTACCAGCCTGTTTTTCAATACCTTCCAATAATTCCTTGCCCTATCATGGCTGGGCTGGTCAGTAAGGATCCTACAAACATCCACTATTGAGAAGAACCATTCCTGTTTCTCCTCATCCCAAGCCGTCCGGATCTTCTTGTTCTCGAACAACTGTATCTTTTCTATATCGGACATAGCCTTATCGTTTTCTACAAATATAGCCAAAATGCACCGTAGAAGCAAAAATTCTTAACAATAAAAGCCCGTTCAAAAACGGGCTCTTTAAAGATGGTAACTATTTGATATTCAAATCAGTATTCCTCTTC
>CAMOIZ010000040.1 GCA_946616385.1 uncultured Bacteroidales bacterium
AAAGTCGAAATCGTACATATCAGGCAAATTCTTTTTTCATCCATCTCTTGCCCCTTATGCGCATGAAGAATATGATTCCACGCACGTTGAGCT
The DNA here is from genome assembly GCA_946616385.1 of uncultured Bacteroidales bacterium. Classification (GTDB taxonomy): domain Bacteria; phylum Bacteroidota; class Bacteroidia; order Bacteroidales; family UBA932; genus Cryptobacteroides. The sequence continues at coordinate 94 of CAMOIZ010000040.1, forward strand.
CGATGCACATCGCAATCCAGTAGCCAGTCAGGCCAAGCTTCGGGGTGAGGATCAGGGCGAGGCCGATGCGTACCACCCACATGCTCGCAAAGTTCAGTGCCATGGGCACCATCGTGTCGCCGGCTCCGACACAGGATCCGTATCCTATGATGGAAACTGCATAAAGCGTCTCGGCGAATGCCTCGATCCGAAGCACCTTGACACCCAGTGCGATGACTTCCGGGTCATTTGTCAGCACTCCCATCATCTGGGGAGCGAAGATATACATGAGTATGCCGGCTCCGGTCATGAGGGCTGCGGCTAGCCCGGTGGTGATGTATGCGAACTGCCGTGCGAGATCCTTGCGTTTTGCCCCGATGCTCTGTCCGACCAGCGAAGTGGCCGCGTCGCTAAGTCCGTACCCTGGCATATAGCAGAAACTTTCAGCCGTAATTGCAAAGGAATTCGCAGCAATGGCGATGGTTCCCAGAGGAGCCACGATCACCGTGCTCATCACGTAGGCGCCGCGGCTGATGATGTTCTGCAGCCACATGGGACCGCTGATGCCGAAGGCCGCCTTGAGCGATGTCTTGTCCGGCATCCAGGAACTGCTGTCCTGGAAAATGTTGAGCTCCGGGCACTTTACGAAAAGATACCAGAGTGCAAATGCGTGAGTTATCAGGGTGGCGAGGCCGGTGCCTATTGCGGCACCCTTTACACCCATTCCAAGAATATAAATGAACAGATAGTTCAGCACGACGTCGAGCAGGCAGGCCGATATTTCCACCATACTGGGGATTTTCATGTTTCCGCTTGCCTGAAGCATGGCGCAGGATGTTACCGCAATCTGCATTACGGGCAGGAAGGCGCAGAATATGGCAAAATAGGCGCTGGCATCTGCGCAGATCGAGTCTTCGCCGCCGAGCCAGTGGGGAAGGAAGGGGCTGATGGCGAGGCCGATGAACGCAAGGATTAGGCTGAACCCCAGCACGCTGGTGAATCCTTTTCGCATGACCTCGCGGGCCTTTTTATAATTCATGGATCCTATCAGCTGCGAAACCTGCACGGAGAAACCCGAAGAATTTGCAAAGCAGAAGCCTCCGAAAATCCATGTGCTTGTGGCAACCAGACCGATGGATGCGGCCTGTTCGGATCCCAGCCGCCCTACCATTCCGGCATCGATGTACTCCATGACGATGGTGCCAAGCTGCGCGAGCATTGCAGGCAGACCAAGCAGCCATGCAAGTTTAAGCTGCTCCCGGCGGAGAAGAGGCTCCCCGCCGCGCAATTTCCCGAGCAACATGTCTTTGGAAGATACGCCCATAGGGCGCAAAGATATAAATTATCCTCGATATTCGCTCGGTGTCTGACCTGTATGGGATTTGAAAAACTTGTAAAAAACGGACGAATTCGGGAAATGCAGTTTATAAACTATCTCCTTGATGGGCATGTCGGAGTATTTCAACATGTTCTTGGCCTCCAGGATCACGAAAGAATCAATCCATTCCGGGCCGGATTTCCCGCTTGCGCTCTTGACCAGTTTCGAGAGATACTTGGGTGTGAGGCAGAGCCTGTCGGCGTAAAAGCCCATTGCCCTTTCCTTGTCGTGATACTCCGCTACAAGCTTCAGGAACTGCTCCAGCACCAGTTTGGCGCGCATGGTTTGCCCGCCGTCCGGCTGAGGACGTTCGGCAGCGAGCAGTTTTTCCTGCCATATCGAGCCTGCATAGTACAGGCACGACGACACTATGCTGCGCAGCACCTGTATGAGACCTTTTGGCTTGTTGTTCACAAGGGCCGCCACCAGCTCGAAATAATGGAAGAAGATTGCACGTTCGTCTTCACTCATCTCGATGCAAGGATTGTCGAGCACGGCTATGCTTTCGTTGAACATGCGTACGTAGTCCATTCTGGAACTGGAAAGGAAGTCGCTGGAAACGGCTACTACCACGAAGTGCAGGCGGTCCAGCTGATCGTCATCGATGCTGTAGATACGGCTGATGTTGCCCGGCAGGCTGATGATGACGGAGTTTTCGTGGATGTCGTATGTCTTGAGATTGATTTCGGCCTTGAGTTCCCCTTCCAGACAGAAAATGGCCATGTAGCCGTCCAGGCGGCAAGGATACTTGAGAATTTCGAGCCCGTTGTTGTGACGGCTTTCAGCAATGAAAAAATCGTCGGACAAAGTGTCGGTGCTTTTGCCCGGGAAAAACTTCTGCAGGTCGTGCAGGCTTATTTCGAGTAGATTGCTGTCCATACGCAACATTGTTTTGCGCTGCAAAGCTAATACAAAATTGTAAATAAGTGCACAAATTCGACCATTCCGAAACAAAACACCCCGTTTTTATTTCTTTTTGGCGCAATACGGGCAGCGAATTTGCAGAGTAAAAAGGCGCAAATGAAAAACGAAATGAATAAAATGATGTGTATCGCCTGCATGCTGCTCTCGCTTGCAGGAATCCCCGCCATGGCGCAGGATACCCTCGGTGTTTCGGGTACTCTGAGCCTTGATGATTGCCGTCAGATGGCAATCAGCGGCAACAAGAATCTCGAACAACAGAGAGCGAAACTGGAAATGGCCGGCTATGACCGTAAGATAGCCGCGGCAAATTATTTCCCGAAAGTAACGGCAATGGGAACCTGGCAGCATACTTGGGGAGATTTCTCCCTCGTGGACGAAAACAAGATCCCGCAGTTCGGTCAGGAGGCGGCCAATCTTCAGGCTGCATATAATGAGAGGATAAACGCTCTTACCCAGCTCGTGGATTCCAGCCCGCTGATCGCAGCGGCGATTGCCGCGGATCCCAGGATGGCGGAACTCGTGAATACGCTTACTGCAGTAGAAACCAATTCGGCGATAGCCGGGGTAGGGCAGAGAGTGGACCAGGCTATCGACGAGACCATACATCCCGACATTTCCGATGTTTATCTGGGAGTTGTCAGCGTGCAGCAGCCGCTCTTCGTGGGAGGAAAGATCATCGCATCCAACAGGATGGCCAAATATGCCGAAGAACTCGCCCGTTACGAATACGACGGCAACTACGACGATATCCTAATCAATGTGGACCAGGCTTACTGGCAGGTCGTGTCGGTAGCAAACAAGAAAAAACTTGCACAGAGCTATTCCGACCTTCTGCATAAGATGAAAGACAACGTGGAAATCGCCGTCAGCGAAGGCGTTGCAACCGAGGCGGATGCCCTGACAATAAAGGTGAAGGCCAACGAGGCCGACATGACTCTCACCAAGGCATGCAACGGCCTGGTGCTTGCCAAGATGCTGCTGTGCAAGCAGATAGGCCTTCCTTTGGACAGCCCTGTCACTCTGGTGGATGAGGGGCTCGACGTGGTTCCTCTTCCCGAAGACGAACCGGACAAGAGCATGGAAGAAATCTGGGCGTCAAGGTCCGAGACCAAGCGCCTGGACCTCGCACAGAAAATCTACAAGGAAAAAGTCAACATCGCCCGTGCGGATATGCTTCCTACCATAGCCCTTACCGCGAATTATCTGGTAATGAACCCCAACATGAACCACGGTTTCAAAACCGACTTCGGTCAGAACTGGGCTGCAGGCGTGCTGGTGAGCGTGCCTATCTTCCACGGCACCGAAGCTCTCCAGAAAACCCGCAAGGCAAAGGCGGAGGCCAGGATCTACCAGAGCAAGTACGACGATGCCTGTGAACTGATAGAGATGCAGGTCACCCAGCTGCGTCAGCAGCGCAAAGAAGCGGAGGAACACCTCGCGATGGCACAGGCCAATCTTGCAAGCGCCGACGAGAACCTGCGCACGGCTACCGTTGGCTTCGAGGCCGGAGTCGTCGACGTGAACACCACCCTCGGGGCGCAGACGGCCTGGATGAAGGCACATAGCGAGTACATAGACGCAGGCATAGAATTGCAGATGAACAACTCCCGTCTCAAGGCCGCCCTCGGCAATTACACATCCGATATAGAACTGAAAGAAGAATAACGACAGATATGGAAAAGAAGAAAAATTACAACCTGCTCATAGGAGTAAGCGCATTGGTGATCATAGTGCTGATAATCGCTTTTATCGGTTATCTGGTGAGTAAACCCCGTCCTCAGGTAATCCAGGGCGAAACCGAGGCGACCGAGTACAGGGTATCCTGCATGGTGCCCGGACACGTTACCGAATTGTATTACAGGGAAGGCCAGCAGGTGCGCAAAGGCGACACCGTGGCATTCATCGATTCTCCTCAGGTGAGGGCCAAGCTTGCACAGGCCCAGGCTGCCCGCAGCGCGGCCCAGGCTCAGAGCACGAAGGCCCGCAACGGCGCCCAGCAGGAGCAGATAGCCGGTGCATACGAACTCTGGCAGCAGGCTCTCGTTCAGGAAGATATCATGAAGAAGAGCTTCGAGCGTGTGAAAAACCTCTACGAACAGAAGGTCGTAGCAGCCCAGAAATTCGACGAAACCAAGGCGAAATATGATGCTGCGGTCGCTCAGGCTAAAGCGGCGAAGAGCCAGTACGACATGGCTGTGAAAGGCGCCCGTGCCGAAGACAAGGCTGCGGCCGAAGCGCTCGTACACCAGGCTGACGGAGCTATCCAGGAAGTGAATTCCTATCTCAAGGAACTCTATCTGGTGTCGCCTGCCGACGGCATCGTGTCGAACGTCTATCCCAAACAGGGAGAACTCGTGGGGCAGGGAAGTCCCGTGATGAGCGTGACCGACCTTTCGGATATATGGTTCACATTCAACATCCGCGAAGACCAGCTTCACAGCATGAACGTGGGTGATGAACTGACGGTCCGTATTCCCGCCCTTGACGGAGTGGAGCTGAAAGCGACGGTAAACTACATGGCCGTCCGCGAGAGCTACGCCACATGGAAGGCCACTAAGGAGACCGATCTTTACGATGCAAAGACCTTCGAGGTGCGTGCGGTTCCTTCAGAAACCGTAAATGGGCTCCGTCCCGGTATGACTGCGATAGTAGTAAGGTAAGATGACATTCTGGCAGAAAATATTCAATGTAGTCCGTCGCGAACTCCGCATCTGGGTGCGCAGGCCTATCTATCTGCTGGGGACCGTGGCCGTGATGGCGTTCTGCACCGTCTTTTATCTCACTTTCCTGAAAGACGGCGTGCCGTCCGACGTGCCTATTGCAGTGGTCGACCTCGACCGCAGTTCCACTTCGCGGAACTTCTGTCAGCAGCTTGACGCCACCCAGTTGGGAAAAGTAGTCTACTACGACGATTTCTCTTCCGCGCGCGCCGACCTGCAAGGCGGAAGGGTGACCTCGGTCTGCCTGATTCCGGAAGGATTCAACCGCGACATACAGGCCCAGCGCCAGCCGCAGATGAGTTTTTATATAAACGGCCTGTATTTTCTCGGCGGTTCGCTGGCGTGGAAAGACATCCTGACCATGGTCAACCTTACATCCGGAGCGGTTCAGCGCGAGGTGCTGCGGATGAAGGGTGTCGATGAGAACGAGATCATGGGACTGCTTCGCCCGGTGGACGTGGATGTGCATCAGATAGGCAATCCTACCATGAACTACGGAGCATACCTGGCGAACATGATGATCCCGGCCATGCTCCAGATGGTGATAGTGATAATCATGATCTATTCGCTCGGCACCGAACTCAAATACGGCACAAGCAGGCATCTGCTGCAGGTTACAGGCGACGACATCTATGCCGCGATCGCCGGCAAGGTCGCGCTTTACACTCCGCTGTTCACCGCCATAGGGTGGACGCTGGAAGTGATACTCTACAAGTGGATGGATTTCCCTCTGGCCGGACGGCTCGGCGAGATGCTTCTCGCATGCTTCCTGCTCGTGCTCGCGAGCGAAGCCGTGGCCATCCTTATCATCGGCTGCGTGCCCGTGTGCCGTTTCGCTCTCAGCATTGGAGCGCTCTACAGCGTGCTCGGCCTTTCGCTGACCGGTTTTACTCTCCCGGTTGAGGCAATGCCTCTCGGACTCAGGGGACTGACGATGATGTATCCGCTGCGATACTACTATGAGATATACGTTCATGTGGGTATCTTCGACAATCCGTTCGGGAACTGGTATGTGTATGTGATTGCCCTGCTGGCATTCTGCTTCCTGCCGTTCCTGGTGCTCGGGAGGCTGCACGAAGCGTATGAAAAACTTGATTATGCGAGGAATTAGCCATGAGAGAATCATATCTTAAAAGATGGCTGCGCGATACGCTCGGGATTTTCAACCTGGAGCTCAGGAACATTCTCCACGACGGCGGGGTGATGATCATTTTCATCGCTGCGGGTTTCTTCTATCCTATACTTTACAATTTCGTCTACAAGAACGGCATCCTGGAAGACACTCCGATTGCGGTGGTTGACAATGCCGACTGCAGCGATTCCCGCAGGATGATACGCGAGATGGACGCCACGCGCGAGATCGACATAGCATACGAGTGTGTGTCGATGGAGGAGGCGAAAGAACTCTTCCGACTGCGCAAGGTCAATGGTATCATCTATTTCCCCTCCGATTTCGGGGACGTCCTGACCGCAAAGCAGACTGCGAAATTCAGCATCTATGCCGACATGAGCAGCTTCCTGTATTACAAGAACTTGCTAATGGGGTCGAATTTCGTCATGCTCCACGAAGTGAACCAGATAAAGATCGAACGTTTCGCCTTCGACGGCCTTACCGACGCGGAAGCCGACAGGGCTGTGAATACCGTGTTGTATGAGGATATCAATCCCTACAACAGGGCGTTCTCCTACAGCATTTTCCTGATTTCTGCCATCCTGATGCTGATCATCCAGCAAGTGATGTTCTACGGGATGAGCATGAGCGTGGGAACCATGCGCGAGGAGAACCGCAGTTTCGCTTCGCTTCCGGATTCGCTGAAAGGACATGGCGTAGGGCGCGTGGTGCTCGGACGGGGCGCTGTTTACTGGCTGATATTCATGATAATAGGCATTTACGTCACAATCATCGTCCCTGCAATGTTCGGATTCCCCCAGAGGGGTAATTTCTGGGATATCATGGTGTTGCTGAGCCTGTTCGTGACAGTCTGCGTGTTCTTCTGCATGGCGTGGAGCTCTCTCGTCACACGCCGCGAATCGGCCTTCATCCTGTTCCTGTTCATGTCGCCCGTTTGCGTTTTCCTTACCGGATTCAGTTGGCCGACATCGGCATTCCCAAGCTTCTGGAAGTGGTTCTCCTATCTCTTCCCTTCCACCTTCGGATGCCAGGCATTCATCAATCTGAATACGGCCGGAGCCAACCTCGAGATAGTGGCACCGCTGCTTCGTGCGCTCTGTATCCAGGGTGTGGTGTATTATGTGCTGGCCTGCGCCGCGATCTATATCGAGAACTTCGCGCTCAAGCGCAAAGACAGTATCGATTCGGCCATCCGCAGCGTGGAAGACCGCATCATTGAACGCCTGTAGCGCTGACATTATGTCAATTCTGCCGACTTGGCAGAAGATTTGATTATCTTTGTAGCGGAGTTTCCCGGAGTGGGGGACTCCGCTAAAAGTAAAGATATGTCAGAGAAAACTAATAAAGAAGGGCAGAAGCCCGCAGAAGAGACCGTAAAGGCAGAAAAGCAGTCCAAGGCTGAGAAACAGGAAAAGAAGAAAAGCGAAGAACTTCAGAAGAAAGTCGAGGAACTGGAGGGTAAACTGAAGAAGGAGCATGACGATTACCTCCGTCTGATGGCTGAATTCGAGACCTTCCGCCGCCGCAGTGCCGAGGATCGCCTCGCGCTGGTAGGATCTGCATCTGCCGATACTATAAAAGGCCTGCTTCCTGTTCTGGACGACTGCGAAAGGGCGATGGAGGTGCTCGCCAAGAGTTCCGACGAGGCTGCAAAAGAAGGCACGTCGCTCATATACAACAAGTTGATGGATTACCTCAAGACCAAAGGCCTTGCTGTGATCGAGGCCAAAGGCGTTAAGTTCGATGTTGATTTCCACGAGGCTGTGACGCAGTTCCCCGCACCTTCACCGGAGCAGAAAGGCATGGTGATAGATGTCGTACAGACGGGATATACCCTGAACGGCAAGGTGCTGCGTTATGCCAAGGTGGTTGTAGGAGCATAAGATCATGGCAGAAAAAAGAGATTACTACGAGGTCTTGGGCATTCAGAAGAATGCCAGTGAAGACGACATCAAGCAGGCTTACCGCAAGGCTGCCCTCAAGTGGCATCCGGACCGTTGGGTAAGCGGCACCGATGCCGAGAAGAAGACCGCGGAGGAGAAGTTCAAGGAAGCCTCTGAGGCTTATTCCGTGCTTTCCGATGCCCAGAAACGTGCCAAGTACGACCAATTCGGCTTTGCCGGAGTGGACGACGCCGCAGGGCCCGATTTCAGTCAGGGTTTCGGCAATCTCAACGACATTCTGGAGAACCTCTTCGGAGGACGCTTCAGTTTCGGCGGCGGAGGATTCGATTTCGGGAACTTCGGTTTCGGCGGCGGAGGACGTCAGGGCGGAGGCCCGCGTACGCTTCGCGGCCGCGACATCCGCACCCGTGTAAAACTCACTCTCGAAGAGATTCAGAACGGATGCGACAAAGAGGTAACCCTCGAACGTAACAGGCCCTGTGCGGAATGCGGCGGCCGAGGAGCCAGGAACGAATCCGATATCAAAACTTGCCCCAACTGCAATGGCAGCGGTCAGGAGGCCCGCACGGTCAATTCCCTTTTCGGACGCACTGTAACCTACACCACTTGCTCCCGTTGCAACGGAGAGGGTCGCATAGTGTCCAATCCCTGCCGCCGTTGCGGCGGATCGGGGCTCGAACGCAAGAAAGAGACCATCAAGGTGCATATTCCCGCCGGCGTAGAGAACGGAATGCAGATTACAGTCCGTGGCGAAGGACATTCGGCGCCACGCGGCGGTGTGAACGGCGACCTTCTCATAGTTATAGAGGAACAGGCCCATTCCCAGTTCAAGAGGGAAGGGGAGAATCTCTTCTACACGCGTGTGATATCGGTTACCGACGCCATTCTGGGATGCGAGATCACCATACCTTGTCTGGACGGTCCCTACAAACTCAAGCTTGATCCGGGAACCCAGTCGGGTACGGTTGAGCGCCTTCGCGGCAAGGGCCTGCCTTCCGTGAACGGCTATGGCAGGGGAGACCTCTACGTGAAGATTCTTGTCTGGATTCCACGGAAGCTGCGCGGATCCGACAAGGAGGCGGTCGAGAAACTGGCGGCATCGTCGGCGGTGAAGCCGGATCCCTCCAGGGAAGACAGGAATCTCTTCGAGAAAGAGAGCCAGTATTTTTAAAAATTACTGAAAATAATTTTG
>CAMOIZ010000041.1 GCA_946616385.1 uncultured Bacteroidales bacterium
GTGCCAAAGAGAGAGCCTGTCGTACGGCTGCCGGGACGGATCCTTCCGGGATATCATCTCCGGCGGCGACCGAACAGTTCAGATCGGGCCGCAACATTTTCAGCCTGCGCTTCAGCTCTTCTGCCGGCATCGCCCTCTGGTTTCCGGGGGCGGCGAGGATGTACCTGGCGCCGGAGGGCATCATCGGAGCGATTCCGGCCAGGTCTTTGTCTGCCATTATCCCGTATACTATAATGATGTTTCGCCCTTCTTCCTGCATCTTTTCCAGCCGCGCGAAATTCTCTTTCAGCGCCGGAGGGTTATGCCCGATGTCGCAGATGACTTCCGGCTCTGTGCAGATGCGCTGCCACCTTCCCCACAGTCCGGTCCTTTTTCCGGCCGAGCATATAGCTGCAGCCTGCGACCTTCCCCAATTTCGGCTATTATTGGGGAAGGTACCCCCTTCGGAGATACTACCTTCCCCGAATCGGGGCATTTTTGGGGAAGGTCCCCCCTTTGGAGACACTACCTTCCCCGAATCGGGGCATTTTTGGGGAAGGTCAGGATCGAGGGAAGAGCTGGAAGCAAGTATTTCCAGAGCTGTCAGCACCGTGTGAAGATTGAGGTCCTGGCAGGGGCCTGTGAGGTCCATCTTTGTCTGGAGCTCGTCCTCTTCGTCAAAAGCCGGCACGTCGGATGCGAATACCAGCGGGGCACCTTCAGCCGCAGCGACCTTCTCGAAAACCGGAGCGGTTTCCGCGTCCCGAACTCCTACCACGGCGGGCACTCCCGGCTTGAAGATGCCGGCTTTCTCGAAAGCTATTTCCGCACGGGTGGAACCAAGCAACGCACAGTGGTCCAGGCCTATGGATGTGACCACCGAAAGCACCGGAGTAATGATGTTTGTGCTGTCCAGACGGCCGCCCAGGCCGACTTCAATCACAGCGGCATCCACACCCTTGCGGGCGAACCACCAGAAGGCCATGCCAGTTGTAATCTCAAAGAACGACAGCCCTTCTGTTTCACTCTCGTATAAATTCAGGAATTCCCAGACTTCCTCTCGGGATATCATTTCGAAACCGTTTTCAGTTACGATTTTCATCCTTTCGCGGAAATCCAGCAGATGCGGCGAGGTGTACAGCCCGACTGCGGCGGCCTCGCGGGGGGCCATCCGCGACGGGCAAAGGGCCGCTTCCGTGCCACTGAAAAGGTGGCCCGGATACCGGCATTGCCCGTCCGCATGCATCAGGCCGCCGCATCCGGTGGCCAATGCCGAGGCGAGCATGCTGCAGACGCTGCCTTTGCCGTTGGTGCCCGCAACGTGAATGCACGGGTACTCCTTCCAGGGGTCCCCGAGCAGGGCGCTGAAACGCTTCATTCCGGATAGCCCCGGCTTGTAGGAATCCGGAGTGAAGCCGGTTTTCTGCACCGACTGGAATCGCTCGAAAAGAGAATCCAGACGGGAATTGTATGAATCTATATCAAAAACGGGTTGCATCTGAATTCAAAAATAACTATTTTTGGAAGATTTTGAAAATTAGATGGAAATTAAGTCATCTGCGTTGCATTCGCCCTACATCATCGACGGAGTCCGCCAAAGTGTGACTCCGGTGCAGATTTTGGCGGGCGTCAGCGCTTATCCCATTGAATCTTCATCGGATGCCGAACTGCCTCCGATGGTGGATGAGACCCCTGATGTGGATCCTGCTCCGGTCGCCCTCGACCCGCGGAAGGTGGAGAAATATCTGGCATCCATGCAGAAAACGGCCCGCGAGATACCCATGGCTTTCGCCGGGGCGTATACCCGCAGCCGTATCGCCTGCACACTCATCGACTGCATCTGGAAGATGGGGCATTTCCGTATCGGAGATCTCTGCCTTGACGCACAGTGGCGGTGGAACAATCTCAAGCTCGGAAACGCAGCCGGTTTCTATCGTTCCGTCGAGGCTGTGGGCGAAATGCTGGACGGGCTCGACATCCGCCTGCGCAACTTCGACATTTCCGTTACCGACACCCCCTGCGAAATGCGGCTTGGTGCAGATGTGCGTACCGGCGATTTCGAGGAAGACCTTATCGAACAACCCTATACCACTGCCAGTCCTCATATAGGTGCCGCCGGCATCCCCGGCAGTTTCCTGCCCGACGAGCAAAGCTGGATAATCTACATTCCATTCGATTCGTCGGCCTACAGGCTGGGCGGCTCGTTGCTGGCGCAGGCGCTGGGAATCAATCCTCCGCTGGAACCGCAGCCGATAGACACCGATTATTTCATTGATTGTTATGAGGTTGTGCGTGAACTGGTAGAAGACGGTATCGTGCTGTCCGGCGCTACCGTCGGCGAAGGAGGACTCCTTTCGGCTCTCAAGGGCATGGGCTCTCCGCGTGCCGGTGCGGTCCTGGATCTTTCCGACCTCAAGCGCGCCTGCTCCGACACCGATCTCACCAGCATCCTGTTTGCGGAGGTGCCGGGAGTGGTAATACAGATCCGCGACATCGATTTCGATTATATAGACGCCGAACTGCTTTTGCAGGATGTGGCTTTCTACCCCCTCGGACATCCCGTGATGAACGGAGGAGCCGTGAGGGTGAAGTCTTCTGCAAAGACAGGCATACAGAATATCCTCGAATCCCTCGTACAGCGTCAGGGAGGGGAGGGAGAAGATTAAAACTGAATTATGGGTAAACCGAAGATTTTTGTACTGGACACCAACGTCCCCCTGCACGACCACAAGGCGATCCGCCGCTTCCGCGACAACAATCTGGTGATTCCGATTGCAGTGGTCGAGGAACTCGACAAATTCAAGAAAGGAACAGATGCTCTTGCCTATAACGCCCGCCATTTCCTGAGGGATCTCGACAAGATTTCCGACGGAAAGACCTTCGGCGAAAAGGGCCTCCCGATCGGAAAGGACCTCGGCCTCATCAAGGTGGAACCCAACCATCCTTTCCCCGAAGCGCTCAAGGACCTCTTCAAGGATGACATTCAGGATCACCGCATTCTCGCCACGGCAATCTGGGTGCGCGACAACAATCCCGGCACGTTCGTGGCGCTTGTCACCAAGGACGTGAACCTCCGCATGAAGGCCAAGGCGGCAGGGATGGAGGTTCAGGATTATCTGACCGACCGTGTGGAAGAGTCCAAGGTGGAGAATGCCAACAGCGAGGTCCAGTATTATACCCTTGCTCCGGAAATCCTGCAGGAACTTGTCTATGGTCCGGAGAATGCCATCGAATGGAAAGATGTCGTGGCGAAGGAACCCGAAGCCAACCAGTTGTTCAAGTTCCGCTGGCAGGGAGACAAAGGGGCCGATACCGTCTGCGCGCGTTACGATGCCGACAGGCGCAAGGTGGTCATGATCAAGGCGAAGACTGCGTACGGCATCAGGCCGCGCAACGATGAGCAGAAGATGGCTCTCGACGCACTTATGAATCCGAAAGTCAAGCTGGTCACCCTTACCGGAGGAGCCGGTACCGGAAAGACTCTGCTGGCTCTTGCCGCGGCTTTGGAACAGGAGAAGGATTTCGACCAGATTTACATCTCGCGTCCGGCCGTTATCCTCGGTAACCAGGACATAGGATTCCTGCCAGGCGACAAGAATACCAAGATGACGCCCTTCCTCCAGCCCCTGATGGACAATCTCAACGTGATCAAAAGCCAGTTCAAGGCATCTTCCCGCGAGGCTACCCATCTTGACGGTCTGCTCAAGGACGAAAAACTCGTGATCGAACCGCTCGCCTACATCCGCGGCCGCAGCCTCGGAAACGCATTCTTCATCATCGACGAGGCCCAGAACCTCACTCCTCTCGAGGTGAAGACGATCGTGACCAGGGCAGGGGAGGGAACCAAGATAGTGATGACGGGTGATATTTTCCAGATCGACCAGCCTTATCTGGATCAGTGGAGCAACGGCCTCACCCATACGGGCGAGAAGATGGACGGGCAGAAACTTTTCCAGCATGTATTCCTTCGCAAGGGCGAGCGCAGCGAGCTTTCCGAAATCGCTGCCAAACTGCTTTAGCAGCCTTGTTTGCAAATCGCGGGAATTATTGCTAAATTCGCGGGTTATTTTTGAAAATTATCTAAGTATTACAGAATATGTCAGACATGAAAAAGAGGGTTTATCGCTTTGGCGGCAAGACCGCGGAAGGCGATGGATCAATGCGTGAGCTCCTCGGAGGAAAGGGAGCCAATCTGGCGGAAATGAGCCGCCTCGGAATGCCGGTGCCTGCCGGATTTACCATAACTACTGAATGCTGCGCCGAGTATTATCAGCTTGGCGGCGGTTATTCCGCAGAACTCAAGGGTGAAGTTGCCGAAGCCCTTGCCGCTACAGAAAAACTTATGGGCAAGAAATTCGGCGATACCGAGGATCCCCTCCTCGTAAGCTGCCGTTCCGGCGCCCGCAGTTCCATGCCGGGTATGATGGACACCATCCTCAATATCGGCCTCTGCTCCGCAACTCTCCCCGGAATGATCAAGAAGACCGGCAACCCCCGTTTCGTGTATGATGCATACAGGCGCCTCATCATGATGTACTCCGACGTCGTCATGGAGAAGGCCGAGGGCATCGAGCCCGAGGACGGACAGGGAATCCGCCAGCAGCTCGACCGCATGATGCAGGAACTCAAGGATGCCAAGGGATACAAATCCGACACCGACATCACTGCAGAGGAACTCAAGGAACTTTGCGACAAGTTCAAGGCAAAGGTAAAGGAAGTTCTTGGAGTCGAGTTCCCCGACACCGCCGAGGCCCAGCTTTGGGGCTCCATCGGCGGAGTGTTCAAGAGCTGGAACGGAAAGCGTGCCATCGCTTACCGCCGTATCGAGAAGATTCCCGATGACTGGGGAACCGCTGTAAATGTGCAGAGCATGGTGTTCGGAAACATGGGAAATACCTCCGCAACAGGTGTGGCTTTCAGCCGCAACCCTGCTTCCGGCGACAACAAGTTCTATGGTGAGTGGCTCATCAACGCCCAGGGCGAAGACGTGGTTGCCGGTATCCGTACCCCCAACCCCCTCAACGAGGCCACTAAGAGCGAGAAAAACAAGAACCTCGCTTCCCTCGAGACCGCTATGCCCGAGGTCTACAAAGAGCTTGACGAAATCCGCAAGCGCCTCGAAGACCACTTCCAGGACATGCAGGACATCGAGTTCACCATCCAGGAAGGCAAGCTCTGGATGCTGCAGTGCCGTATCGGCAAGCGCACCGGTATCGCCGCCCTTCAGATGGCCATGGACATGCTTGAAGAAGGAATGATCGACGAGCGTACCGCCGTGATGCGCGTATCTCCCGCACAGCTCGACGAGATCCTGCACCCCGTGCTCGACCCCGCTTCCGAGAAGAAGGCCACCGTCATCGCCAAGGGTCTGCCCGCATCACCGGGCGGAGCTGTAGGAACCATCGTGTTCACCTCCGAGGCTGCAATGGCAGCAGCTGCTGCCGGCAAGAAGACCATCCTCATCCGTGAGGAGACTTCTCCCGAAGACATCGAAGGCATGCGCGCTTCTGCAGGTATCCTCACCACCCGCGGTGGCATGACATCCCACGCTGCACTCGTTGCACGCGGCTGGGGCAAGTGCTGCATCGTTGGCTGCGAGGCCATGAAGATCAACTTTGCCGCAAAGACCGTTTCCTTCGAGGGATCCGACAAAGTATATAAGGAAGGCGAGTGGTTCTCCCTGAACGGCAGCAAGGGCTTCGTTTACGGCACCAAGATCGATACCATGGATGCAAGCGAGAATCCTCTCTTCATCAAGTTCATGAGCATCGTCGACAAATACCGCAGGCTCGGAATCCGCACCAATGCAGATACTCCCGAGGATGCCGACCGTGCACTCAAGTTCGGTGCAGAGGGCATCGGCCTCTTCCGTATCGAGCACATGTTCTACGGACGCAACTCCGAGACTCCTCTCACCAAGCTGCGCAAGATGATCCTTTCTTCTACGGAAGAAGAGCGCCGCGCCGCCCTCGCAGAACTCATGCCTTTCATCAAGGCATCCGTCAAGAGCACCCTCAAGGTGATGGACGGCAAACCGGTAGTGTTCCGTCTGCTCGACCCGCCTCTCCACGAGTTCGTTCCCAAGACCGAGGACAAGAAACTGGAAATCGCGAAGGAACTTGGCGTTTCCGTTGGTGAAGTAGAGAAGCGTGGCGACAACCTCCACGAAATCAACCCTATGATGGGTCACCGCGGAGTGCGTCTGCACGTCACCTACCCTCTCATCGCCGAAACTCAGTACAGGGCTATCTTCGAGGCTACCGCAGAACTTATGCGCGAAGGCCTGCATCCCCAGCCCGAGATCATGATCCCTGTCACCATCTCCGCACGCGAGCTCAGCTTCCAGAAGGCGATCTGCGACCGTATCCTTGCAGAGGTTGAGGCACACTTCGGAGGAATGCAGATCGAGTATCACTTCGGTACAATGATCGAAATCCCCCGCGCCGCCCTTACCGCCGACCGCATGGCACGTACCGCCGAGTTCTTCAGCTTCGGTACCAACGACCTTACCCAGATGACCTTCGGCTTCAGCCGCGACGATGTGGGCACCTTCATGGGCGACTACCTCGGCAACAAGATCCTGGATGCAGATCCTTTCCAGACCATCGATGTGAAGGGTGTAGGCAAGCTCGTTGAATATGGTATCCAGAACGGACGCAGCAAGCGCGCCGACCTCAAGTGCGGCGTCTGCGGCGAACACGGCGGAGATCCCGATTCCGTACGCTTCTTCAACAAGATCGGAGTCGACTACGTCAGCTGCTCACCGTTCCGCGTGCCGATCGCACGGCTCGCTGCGGCCCAGGCTGCAATCGAGCAGGAGAAATAAAAAAAAGCGGCGCGAGCCGCTTTTTTTTGTCTTTATTTGGTCACGCAGACCCGGATGCTCATTGAATTGGTTATTTGCTCCGGGCTATATCCGTCGAGGTCCTGGAGAATGAACGTGATGAGACCTTTCTGATAGTCGAAGCGGGTGTTTTCCGCAACTATCACCACTTCTTCGTTGCCGCTGTCGTCGGTAGTGACGATTTCGAGGGGATATACGAAGGGGAGGGGATTCCAACTGCCAAGATTCTTCGCTGCATCGTATACGGTGTAGATATAAGCGTGAACCGTACCAAGTGCGATGACTTCGTCGGTGATATCTTCGTTGTTGCAGTCGCAGTAGTAGTAATTGTCGGAACCGGGAACGTTGGTCTCGTTCAATTTCCAGTCTGAAGGGTTGATGGTGTAGTCTTTTACAAAGATCTGGGCACCATTCACATTGGTAATGTATTCCTTCGTAATGTACTCTTTGGTACATGCGGAGAAAATGCCTAATGCCGCTGCCGCGACAATGAATAATTTCAGGTACTTCATAGTATTGAATTTTATAATCATTTACTTGCTTCCCATAATACCACTCCTGCGCATACGCTGACGTTCAAGGAGTGTTTTGTGCCGTGCTGCGGGATTTCGAGGGCGAAATCACATGCATCCACCGTCTCCTGCGAGACGCCGTCGACCTCATTGCCGAACACAAAAGCATATTTCCTGCCTGCTTCCCTCCTGAATTCTCCCAACTTGACAGAATGCTCCGTCTGCTCTACCGCAACCACGCAATAACCGTTATCTTGCAATTCCCGCACCAAAACCGTGGCATCGCTCCTGTTTTCCCAACGGACGCTGTCCTCGGCCCCCAGGGCGGTTTTGTGGATCTCGGCGGTAGGAGGCACCGGAGTAATGCCGCACAACCACACGCGGTCGATGCGGAAAGCGTCTGAACTACGGAAGATGCTCCCAACGTTGTGGGCGCTGCGGATATTGTCGAGGATAACCTCTATTCCCGACGGCTCCGCCTCGCGGTATTGCTGCGCGTTCAATCTTCCGAGTTCCGAATTCAGCAGTTTACGGTCCTTCATCTCCGCAAAGGTAAGAAAAAACTGGGCGTTTTTCTTGGGGAATCAGGCACATTTGCCAATTAAAGTGTAATTTTGTAGAAAGACAGCATAATAATGCAGACCAAAAAGAGTTTCAACTATTGGCAATGGAAGGTTATCATCTGCTCGATGATAGGCTATTCGATGTTTTATTTCGTGCGTAAGAACTTTTCTTTCGCAATGCCTGTCCTTGGGGCGGAGTATGGCATAAAGGACACAAGTTTCGGTGTGATCCTGACTCTTGGAGGTCTGGTTTACGGGCTCAGCAAGTTTGCGAACGGATTCCTGGCGGATCGTGCGAATGCCCGCTGGCATCTGGTAATCGCCCTGACTGCCTGCGTAGTGCTGAACGCTCTTTTCGGCTGGAGCCCGGCAATCAGCCGATGGATCAGCGGAAGTGCGGAAGGGCCCGACTTTGTCGGCACGCTTGTGACGGTCACTGCGGTTTTCATCATCCTTAACAATCTCTTCCAGGGAGCCGGGTTCGGCCCGTGCAACAGGTTGCTGGTGCATTGGATCCCTCCAAAGGAACTTGCGACCAAGATGT
>CAMOIZ010000042.1 GCA_946616385.1 uncultured Bacteroidales bacterium
CCGTTCTTGTACCAGGAATAGAGGTTGAAGCGGGGTTCGCTCTCCCCTTCCCTGCGCGGAGAGCACTCCAGCAGGCGGTAGAATAGCTTGGCCATCGATTTCTGGGTAGTGGCCTTGAGGATGTATACCCCGCGGGTGAAGCCTTCGAACTTGTAGAGAGTGGCGTCCTGCACGCGCTCGAGTTCGCCGGTGGCGCTGTCCAGGGCCTTGTCGGCCGCCAGTTCAAGAGGCAGGATCCCCCTCGGGCAGGCCTGGAAATGCAGGTGGTCCGGGGCGGACGCGCCGCTCATCGGGCCGTTGTAGAACACCGTGAAGTCCTGATACATCTTCGTAAAGAGCAGCATGTCCGGGAAATGATGCCAGATGGTCTGGGGCAGATGCTGGTCGCGCACGACTACAAGATGGCTGCGGAATATGGGATAGGGATTCACCTGCACGTTGTAGCTGCGGTGTTTCTTGCCCTCATACTTCACGTGAAACTGCTCTTTGGGCCTGTTTGCCGGGCAGAGGAAACAGGGGCGCGCGGCAATCGACCTTTCGTCGACCTCGGCGGTCGATGAGATGATGCGGCATGGATTCATCTGCAATGTGACCTTGAGGCCACCGACATCCATGTACCTGTATTCCGCATTCTTCAATGAACGGAAATTAGCTGCCGCCAAGGGCCATACCGAAAGCTGATCCTTTATGAATTTGTGAATGTCTACCATATTAGAGTAAGGCGAAAAGCCTGTCTTTTATTTCTCTGAATTCGTGTTCGAACTGAGGGGTGAGCAAGCCGCCACCGAAGGCTGCCTCCACTTCTTTTCTGGTCCACCAGCGGCCTTCTTCCACTTCGTCGTTGTCGGGAGTGATCTCCCTGTCGGTCACGGTAGCGAAGATGTTCACCATCTCCGACTCGTCCGGCGTGCGCCAGATGTAGTCGCCGAGGAAAGTCGGGTTGAAATCGACGAACGCCAGTTCCTCCCCCGCTTCGCGGATCAGGGCTTCCATCACGGTCTCGCCGTAGGTCACATGGCCTCCCACCGCGGTGTCCCAGCGCCCAGGATAAAGTTCCTTGATGCCGGAGCGTTTCTGAAGGTAAATATTGTCGTAGGGGTCGATAATATGCAGATGGACTACCGGATGAAGCAGGTCCGGCCGGCTATGGCAGGCCTTGCGCGTGCTGCGTCCGATCACCAGTCCGCCGGCCTCGATCACTGGAAGTATTTCGGTGTTGCCCCTGGCCGATTTGACCGCCATAAGAGGCGCAGGTTCAATTGGATAGAGGAGTTCGGACATGTTCTACTGATAATTTATTATCCGGAGTTCCTCGGGTGTGTAAAGAATGGAGTCGATGAAGTCGGGGGCGGCTTGCGCAAGGATTACGAAGGCTGCGAGGAGCACGGCGGCTACCCCGATGATTACGAGCAGGGTCAGCAGCGTCGCTTTCAGCCACTTCGGTAGACTGCGCTTCTTACGGATACGCGCAGAGGCCGGCGCAGGAGCGGGCTCGGGGACGGGCTCTGGTTCGGGGGTTGTCTCCGGTGCGGGGGCGGGTTCTACTATTTCAAGGAGTGGCGCCTCTTCCACCGGCGCTATCGTATCTTCCGCCGGAAGGACATCCGCCGGAATCACCCCTGCAGGCACCTCCTCGACGGGAGCCTCCACCAGATTGACCAGTTCCTCAACCTTGGCCTGGACCTCCCTGCCGGGCTCAGTATGATTCTTCAGCGAAACCGAAGGCAGGCCGAAAGCATCGGGAAAAATGTCGAGATCCTCGTCGGTAATGAAGAAAAAATTGTTCTGGCGGGTGGAACGCAGACGACCGAGGCCTGGAAACACCACCACCTTGTTGTCGACGAGTCCCTTCTTTGTTTCTTCCAGAAAATGCTGGAGTATGGCCTTGGACTGATCGTAATCGATGGCGTTGCTCTCACTGTAAAGCCTTACGAGAGAATCGTCCTCGGATCGGCTCGGGAGAAACGTAACTCGCTTATACGGAGGGTTTATCGTATATCCTTTATCGGAAAAACTGGCAGGGACCATCTCGGCCATGAAGGTGCCAAGCCCCGGAAGGCCCACCTCGTCATGGTCGAGCAAAAGCTCGCCGATCATCTTCGATAAAAGTGCGATATCCATTGATTTGACAAATATACATAAAAAACACTGATCAAAAAAATGAAAAAAATTTTTGCACTCTTAACTTTTTATACTACCTTTGCAGTCCACAAAATTCCTCCTTAGCTCAGTTGGTTAGAGCACCTGACTGTTAATCAGGGGGTCCTGGGTTCAAGTCCCCGAGGGGGAGCAAGTCCGGCAGCCGCAAGGTCGCCGGACTTTTTCTTTGTACGCCACTTTCCGGAGGTATTGTTTATCTTTGCATCATGAAATCGAAAATCTTCAATGTTCTTGGCGGCATAAGCGTCAAAACAGCCGCGGCCGTATGCATGATTGCCGCAGCGGCCTGCAACAACCAGGGCAAGTCTTTCAAGACCGAAACATTCACTGCAAGCGATACGACATCACGCACTTCCTTCACCATGAAGGCGGAACTTCCAGCCGGTAAGGACGCGGCTTCCGCGAACATCCGCAAGGAACTCGTCGGCGTAATGGATTCCCAACTGGCCTTCATCTGCTCCTACGAGGGAGACCGGGTGTTCCCCGCATTCGAAGGCGAGGGCAGCAACGAGGCCATCTTCAATTACTATAAGGAGAATGCGGCAAAGCAGCTCAGGGACCTTGCAGGAGAGGATGCAGCTGAAAGGGCGGAGTACTTCGATGGAGAAATCCCGGGCTGGGAGTATGACTTCAGTCTTACCAAGACAGCGGACACCCTCGGCTACATCGTATTCCAGAATCTGGACTACATCTACACCGGAGGGGCCCACGGAGGAATGACGGGCCAAGGCAGCATGACTTTCGACCGCGAGAGCGGGGAACGCATAAAAATCCTCAAAGACGACGTCGCCGATGCAATGCAGCCTCTGCTGGTGAAAGGTCTGATATCCTATTTCGGAGAATACGACGTGCAGATGACGGAAGATAATCTGATGGAGCACCTGATGCTTTGGGAAAGCACGCAGATTCCCCTTCCGGGCTGGGATCCCTGCCCTTCGGCAGACGGTCTGGTGTTCACATACCAGCAGTACGAAATCGCCAGCTACGCCGACGGCATGCCGTCTTTCACAGTGCCCTACGAAGAAATACGCCCCTTCCTGTCGGAAGAGGCGCTGAAGGTTCTGCATATACGGTAGAGCTATTTCCTGGGCCTGAATATCCCGAAACAGCTTTCAAGTTCCTTCTGCCCTGCTGCGTCCAGTGCGGGATTTCCTTCCTTTGCGAGATTGAAGGCTCTGTAGGACCAGTTTCCCCACCACGAAGCATCCACCACCACTATGCCTTCCTTCACGTTTGCCGGGCGAAGTGAGCCTGATGTCTTCGATGTCAGGGAAGTCCAAGCTTCAGGCCGATACTGGTAACCGGGCTTGAGCACCAGCACCGAACCGGCAGGAATCTGATGCTTTCCAAAGATCTGGGTAGCAGTGAATTGAACCAGGTTGGACGCAGTGCTGCCGGACTCCGACCACACCAAAGACGAACCTGATCCGGAATTGTAATAGGAATCGTGCGTCAGATACAGGGGGACCTGCTCGTAGTCATCCAGACTGTATCCCGCAGCCGTAAACATGGCCTTTATCTCATCGGAAGGGAGGAAGGGGTCGGCAAGAGGAATTGACGCCCGGGTGACCTCGTAAGGTTTTGCGTACGCATTCTCCACCGCCTCTTTTATCATCGCCAGATGATTGGCTGAATAATAGTAGTCCGGTTTGTATTTTATGCCGGATATGCTCTTTCCGGTAATCTGCCGCGCCCACATCAGAGCGGTGAGCAGGCGCCCGGTATTATAGCTCATGTGGTAGCCGTCGCGGGTGACCGTATCGCCAAGATAGCTGGTGCGCAAATTCTGCACCGCAGTTCCGCAAGGGATGGTGAAAGCGAAATCTCCGCGCGGCAGCACCTTGGTTTTCACAGAATTGACAATCGCATTGTACATGCTCATCTGATCCCGACCATAGTTCAGGAAGTCCTGATGGGAGGAATTTTCCTGATATGCCCAGGTCATGTGCCACATGCGTTTGGCATTCGGGCAGTACTGCTTCACTGCCTTCATTATGGTGGAGAGATACGGGTCATAGCTTTCCGGCTTGCCGGAAAGGCCGCTAGCCTGCTGCACGCTTACGTAATCCCATTCGCGGCTTTTCATCGCGGTGACCGACGAATAGTTGTCGGTACTGCTCCAGCTGCCGCCGGAAGTGGTGCGGAACTGGTAGGCCCCATTTCCTGATTCCACGTTGGCGGCATGAGTCTGCAATGTGCATCCGCCTATGTAGAGATTGCCGAGGAAAACATCGGTGTAGCCCATTTCCTTGAGGATCAGCCCCAGATATTCCATGGCATCCCAGGAGAAGCTGTTTCCTATCGCGAGGATATACAGCGACCCGGTAGATTTCTGGCTTACGGTGAAAGAAGCCTTGTTTCCGAAGAACATGTCCGAAATGCTTACCTTGTCGCTTCTGGCCGCGCTCCCGTTGTTCTTCGATACGGAGAAGGTGTATTCACCTTCCGCGGTATCGCAGGTAATCCAGGATGGCATGCTCAGTTTCAGTTCCAGATTGGTCTCTACCTTGAACTTGAAACTGCCTCCGTTTGCAGGGACTCTCTGATCGGACACTTCCACATTGAAAACAGGGGTTACGCCTCTTTGTGAAACATTGATTTCGGCACTGCGACTCCCCGCAGAAACGGTCAGGACGCAATTGCGGGGATATGGCGAGGCGTTGGGCAGCACCGACAGGATGCCGTCGTACGAAATCCACGACCCGGCCTCTTCCGGAACGGAGATCTCATAATCCAGATTGCTTTCAATCTCAAGCTCTGCTGTGCCCCCGTCGCTGCCAAATGTATAGTCCGTCTTGCTTATCCGAAAAACGCTGTCCGCCGCTGCCTGCTCCACTCTCACAGTGTCGCAGAATCCCTCTGCCACGACATAGAGCTCTCCGCGGCGGGATACGGTTTCGAGGTTTTCGGAAACGCTTACGGAGAAAGACGAAGCGCTCAAGCCCTTTGTCTCCTCCACGGTAGTCATCCACCCGGCGGCACTCTCCTGCACATTCACCACGTAGTCGATATTGGAAAGCACTTCTACCTCAAATGTTCCTCCCGCAGCTTCCACCCGTACGGTATCGGCGGTCACCTGCATTTCGAGCCGCTGCCGCTGGCAGACAAGTACGGAATCCCTGACCCCGCGGGATTCCACGAAAACCTTGCACTCCCTCTGGTCGTAGACGTCGTTTTCTTTTACCTGCAGATCGATTCTGTTCTGGCCGGCTTCGCCCGACTCAACGCTCAAGACGACCCAGTTCCCGGATGAGGAGGCCACCCAGGGATGGGCGGTCTCAAACGACAATGTCAGGGTTTCTCCTTCCTGCGGCACATCGAAGGACTTGTCGCCTGCAATCTTCACAAACGGCTCCGGCTCAGGAATCACTACAGGTTCCGTGGGCGAGACCGGCTCCGGCGGCGTGACCGGTTCCGGGGATCCGCCGCATGCAGCACAGCATAGCGCAGCCATGAGGAGGATGCACTTTTTCATAGGAGGTATTATTTTACTCCGAACTCGAAAACGCAGTGGCTGCTGTAGGTCTCACCGGGCCTTAGCAATGCCGAGGGCCACTCGGGCTTGTTGGGCGTGTCGGGATACTTCTGTGTCTCCAGGCAGATGGCCGTGCGGTGATTGTAGACCACCCCGCCCTTGCCTTTGACGGTACCGTCCAGGAAGTTTCCGGCATAGACCTGGATTCCCGGTTCATCGGTATAGACCTTGAGGACGATGCCGCTTGCAGGGCAGTACAGCTCCGCCGCCACCACGGTATCGTCTCCTGCAGTGTCCAGAACCCAGTTATGGTCGTAGCCGTGACCGTTGCGTATCTGCTCGTCGTCGGCGTCGATACCCTCGCCGATGAGCCTGGGCTTACGGAAATCGAAAGGAGTACCTTCGACGGACGCGATTTCCCCGGTGGTCATGAAGGTGTCGTCGACCGGGGTATAATGCGATGCGTTCAGATACAACACATCGTCCACGATGCTGTGGGATGCGGGATCACCCGAAAGGTTGAAGTAGGAATGATTGGTCATGTTGATGACCGTGGCGGCATCGGTGGTGGCTTCGTAGCGGATGTCGATCGCGTTCGAGTCGGTGAGCGTGAAAGTGACATAGGCCTTCACGTTCCCGGGGAAGTTCTGGTCGCCGTCCGGGCTGATCCGTTCCAGTTTGAGAACATTCTCCCCCACTTCGACTGCGTTGTAGAACTGATACTGCCATCCGCGCGTGCCGCCGTGCAGGCAATGCCCGTAGTTGTTCCGGGGGAGCTGATACTGCTTCCCGTCGATACTGATTAGGCCGTCCTTGATACGGTTGGCATAGCGTCCGATGCTCGCGCCGAAGTCCGTCTCGTTACGTTCGGGATAATAATCCTCGAGGTCGTCGAAACCCAGTACCACGTCGCGCAGCACCCCTTCCCTGTCGGGGACTTTAACGGACACGATCCTTCCGCCATAGTTCGTGATGCTCACTTCCATGCCGGAAGCGTTCTTGAGGGTGTAGAGTTCGGGAGACTGCCGCTTGCAGCCCGCACACACCATCAGGGCGAGCAGCCCTGCCAACCAGATTCTTTTCATATTATCTAACTCTTAGTTTTCTGCCTATTCTCAAAGTGGTGGTGGAAGTGATACCGTTCAGCTTGCATATCGCGTTCACGGTAGTGTGATACTTCGCAGCCAGGCCGAGCAGCGTGTCGCCGGATTTGATCGTATGGTATTGAGCTGCAGCCATTTCCTTGGCTATGCGCTCTGCCTCGGCCCTGTCTTCCTCTTCGGTCTTGTAGATTTCCTCTTCCTCGTCTTCCGACTCCGGATAATACTTGGACGAAGGGGTCAGATACTTGCGTTTTAGGACGAAATAACCATGACGGAGGGTACCCGTTTCGAAATCGATAAGCCACTGCGGATCGAAGCAATACCCCTCGTAACGCGTTTCGAAGTGCAGATGCGGCCCGCTGGAGCGTCCGGTCGAGCCGCCAAGGCCTATCACGTCGCCTGCGGCCACATAATCGCCGGCCTCCACCTTCCTTTCGGCAAGATGCGCATAGGAAGTCTCCAGTCCGCTCGCATGACGGATCACCACTATATTGCCGTATCCCCTGTTATACATCGAACAACGCACACGTCCGTCAAAAGCGGCATATACCGGGGTACGCATGGGAAGTGGCAAGTCTACGCCTGTATGATTGCGGCGCCTGCGCCACCCGAAGGGAGAGAACACCTTCACCTGCCGGGGGCAGCAGAACCTGCTCGCCGAATCTGCCAGGCACAGGGTGGCCCGGAACGGAAGGTCCTCCAGCTTGGTATTGTAAGGATTGAGCACGTTCTCATTCCAGGCCTTGCGGAAAACGGCGCTGTCGGCCATAGCCGAAAGGTCGCGGGAATAGTGCCAGGTGCCGTCGTTGCAGAGGACTATCTTGATCGCCGGGTCGGACGTATCGAGGGTGTCGTGCACGGTGGGATTGTTGCCGGGAATCATCGATTTCACCGGTTTGCGGATCTCGCGCGGCACCAGCAACTCGGCCTCCTTGAGGCTGAGACGCGGCTGCTGCGCACCTGCCGTCAGAGGCAGGAACGCCAGGACTGCTGTAAGAATCGGTAGTCCCCGCATCCGCTATGCCCTCTTTCCGCCGAACCGGCCCTCTATGATTGCGGCTGCCTCTTCGATTTTCTGCTCCAGAAGTTCGTCGGTGGTCGCTTCGCAGATGAAGCGCAGATAAGGTTCAGTGTTGGAAGGACGGATATTGAACCACCACTGGGGGAACTCCAGACGGTATCCGTCGAAGTCCATGACCACCTCTGGCTTTTCGGCCGATTCGAAGTGCTCCTTCACAGCCTCCATCGCTCCGGCCTTGTCTTCCACGCGGAAGTTCACCTCTCCGGAATTCTTGTATTTCGTGAGTTCGTCTATCTGCTGGCTGAAAGTCTTCCCCTGCCTCTTGAGGGCCGCCACTATGCGCAGCACGATGATGCTTGCGAGCATTCCGCTGTCGGAGTAGAAGAAGTCCTTGAAATAATAGTGCCCTGCAAGTTCTCCGCCCCACAGACCGTCGATTTCGCGGAGCTTGGGAGCGGCGAAGGCACGGCCCACGCGCCATGTATGGAGCTCAGCTCCGAACTGCTGCAGATACTCGCCCACCGCCTTGGAGGAGCGGATTTCCTGGAGCACGCGGGGATTCTTCTCGCCGCGCTCGACGCAGAAATACAAAGCCATCATGGCGATGATGAGGTCGGGGGCCACGAAACGGGCCTTGTCGTCGACGAACATCACGCGGTCGGCATCGCCGTCAT
>CAMOIZ010000043.1 GCA_946616385.1 uncultured Bacteroidales bacterium
GGATTGTCTTCAAGCACCGCTGCATCCTTGAACCATACCAGGTTCATGGCGTCGAAGTCCTTTTCCAGGGCGGCGTCGCAGCCGACCGGGGCGAATCCTTCGAAAACGCTCAGCATATTCTCCGCGGCGCTTTCTCCGGCAGCGGATGCAAGAGCGCGGGAGAGTCCGGCCTGTTTTTCGGCCAGATCTTTCTGCAGGGAGGGAATCTCCGACTTGCGCGCTTCAAGCGATGCGGCATAGGCGGCGATGTCTTCTTCCTGCTTCTTGATCTCCTCTTCCAGGGCTCCGAGTTCCTGCGAGGGTTCGGGGAGTTCCTTGAGAGGGAAGCCGGCATTGTCTCCGACGATGACGAACCAGCAGGTCTTGCCGTCGTCCTCCACTGTCTGGATGGCATAGTCCTGTTCCCATCCGGATTCGAATTTCTTTGCCGGGACACTGTAGAAATGCAAGGCGAGTCCGGTTTCGGCGAGGGCCTTGCGGTCCCAGTCGCCCCATACGCGGACGGCATCCGCACTTTTCTGCAGATTCTTGAGATTCTCCTTCATCCCTGCGAGGGTGGAATCACTGCCTGCTTCGATTTCGGATATCAGCTTGCGCTGAGCTTCGATATCTGCGAGCATTGCAGCGGTATTGTCATCCACGGGCTTCTCGCTGCGTGTGATGTCCACCAGTCCGAGATCCTGAAGTCCGGAAAGGAATTCCTCCTTGTCTGCGCTGAGCAGGACGAAGGAATACTTGGTCATTTTCTCGATCATAGCGCTTCCTCCTCTTCTTCTGCCGCATGGCGGGTCTTTACTATCTTCGATGAGGCCTTGCTCAGGTTCTCCTCATCTTCCATATATCGCTTGATCTTGCGGATAGCTTCCTGATAGCCCGGAATCTGCACTTTTTCGTACAGATTAACCTTCTGCGTGGTCTTCTTGCGCTGGAAGTCGAGGATGCGGCGCTTCTGCTCGTACACCTCGCTCTCGAGTCCGAGGCGGGTGAGTTCCTGCAGAATGCGCACTCCGTCGGCATACCAGGCCGGCTTCACGAAGGCATTGAACGGCGCAAGCTCGTAGTGGACGGCATCGAGCTGCGGGCACTTCACTCCGGCCACCTTGACCTCCTTGAGATCGATGTCGGTGATGCGGATGAGTCCGGGCTCGAATTCGTTCCACAGGGCTGCGAGGTAGTCGTAGCGCTGCATGGCGTCTTCCAGATCCCTTGCAAGCTTCTCCGACTCCCGCTTGGCCTCGAGCACGCTCACGCGCAGGGCCGACTCCTTGTTCTTTAGAGTCGGCAACGCTTTCTGGCGCACCTTCAGCTGCTTTCCGAGATTCGTCAGCGATGTCTTGTTGTATTGGAATTTAATTGCCATAAACTGTCATTCCGAAAGTAATGATGGAATCTATTTCCAATATTTGTCTATCAGTACCTGCTTGATGCCTGTCTCTTCGGGTTTGAAGTGCTTTGCGAAGAGTCTCCAGGCGGTGTCGAGCATTTCGTCGATGGTGATGTTTACGTCGATGCTGAGCAGTTCGACCGCGTAGTCCTTTGCATAGTCGAGGCAGCGGAGGTCGTAGTCGGAGAGGTCGAAACCGTTCTCCAGCTTGGTCTTCGCATTCTGGGCGTCTGCATAAAGGCGTACGCCGGCGTTCATCACCTGGGAGTGGTCTTCGCGGGTCTTCTTGCCCTGCACGAGCTGTTTGAGTCGGCTGAGGGACCGGAACGGGTCCACGATGACTTTTCCGGTGTCGGAATCGGCACGCAGGAAGAGCTGGCCCTCGGTGATGTATCCGGTGTTGTCGGGGATTGCATGGGTGATGTCGCCGTCGTTCAGGGTGGTGACGGCGATGATGGTGATGGATCCGCCGTCAGGCAGCTGCACGGCCTTCTCGTAGATCTTCGCAAGGTCGGAATAGAGCGAACCCGGCATGGAGTCCTTGGAAGGAATCTGGTCCATGCGGTTGCTCACGATCGAGAGGGCGTCGGCATAAAGTGTCATGTCGGTGAGCAGCACCAGCACCTTCTCGTTCTTGTCGACAGCGAAGTACTCGGCGGCGGCAAGCGCCATGTCCGGAATCAGGAGTCGCTCCACGGGGGGCTCCTCGGTGGTGTTCACGAACGATACGATCTTGTCGAGTGCGCCGGCGCTTTCGAAGGCGTGGCGGAAGAAGAGGTAGTCGTCGTTGCTGAGGCCCATGCCGCCCAGGACGATCTTGTCGACATCGGCACGGAGTGCCACGTCCGCCATGACCTGGTTGTAGGGCTGGTCGGGATCGGCGAAGAAAGGAATCTTCTGCCCGGAAACGAGGGTGTTGTTGAGGTCGATGCCCGCGATGCCGGTGGGAATCAGCTCGGAGGGCTGGCGGCGCTTGTAGGGGTTCACGGAAGGACCGCCGACCTGGCGCTCCTCGCCTTCAACCTCGGGGCCGCCGTCGATGGGCTTGCCGTAAGCGTTGAAGAAACGTCCGGAAAGCTGCTCGCTGACCTTGAGGGTAGGAGGCTCGCCGTGGAATGAAACTTCTGCATTGGTGGGGATTCCCTCTGTGCCTGCGAAAACCTGCAGGGTCACGAGGTCTCCCTTTGTCTTCACCACCTGGGCGAGGCGCCCGTCGACGGTGGCGAGTTCATCGTTGCTCACGCCGGAGGCACGCAGCGAAACCGTGGCCTTGGTGATAGCGTCGAGCTTTGTATATACTTTCTGGAATGCTTTAGTTGCCATTTTCTGCAAGGATTTCGTTGAGTTGGGTACGGTATTTTTCGAAATCTTCGGAACCCCACTTGTTGTAGTTCATCTGGCGCAGGGTGTTGATGAGACGCTTGAAGTATGCGCTGCACTGTTCGTAGCCTTCGAATGTGAACTTGCGGTCGCAGATTTCGAGGATCAGGTCGAGCATGTAGCGCTGCCTCTCGATGGGGCAGAGACTGTCGACCGGGTCGAATCCGTCCTGCTGGAGGAAGGCGAAGTCGATGAGCTCGCTCTTCCAGAAGGTCTCGTGATAGCTCATGGGCACGCCGTCGTCGCCGAGGATGTTGATCTGGTCGGCCATTTCCTTTCCGCGGAGTACCATGGTCTTTGCGCGGGTGACTTTCTCAACCCATCCTTTCTCGATCTTTTCGTCGAGCCAGGCAGCGATTTCGGGATATTCCAGATACTTGGAATAGGAATCGATGGGGTTGACGGCGGGGTAGCGCTTCTGGTCGGCGCGGTTCTGTTCGAGCGCGTAGAAGCAGCGGGCCGCCTTCTTGGTGGATTCGGTGACGGGCTCCTTGAGGTTGCCGCCGGCAGGGGAGACGGTGCCTATGAAGGTGACCGCTCCGGTCTGCCCGTTGTTCAGCACCACCATGCCCGCGCGGGCGTAGAAGTTGGAGATGATGGCGGAAAGGTCTACCGGGAATGCGTCGGCACCGGGGAGTTCCTCCATACGGTTGCTCATCTCGCGCAGAGCCTGTGCCCAGCGGGATGTGGAGTCGGCGAGAAGCAGAACCCTCAGGCCCATCGCGCGATAGTACTCGCAGATGGTCATTGCCGTGTAGACGGAGGCTTCACGCGCGGCCACCGGCATGTTGGAGGTATTGCAGATGATGGTGGTACGCTCCATCAGGTGACGTCCGGTGTGAGGGTCGATGAGTTCCGGGAATTCGGTGAAGATTTCCACAACCTCGTTGGCACGTTCGCCGCAGGCTGCCATGACGATAACGTCGGCCTCGCCCTGCTTTGCGATTGCGTGCTGAAGCACGGTCTTGCCGCATCCGAAAGGCCCGGGGATGAATCCGGTGCCGCCTTCCGCGATGGGATTGAAGGTGTCGATCACACGCACTCCGGTCTCCATGATCTTCTGGGGACGCGGTTTTTCCTTGTATCCCTTGACGGCGACCTTGACGGGCCATTTCTGGGTCATCGTGACGGGCACTTCTTCGCCTTCTTCGTTCACGAGGGTGGCGATGGTGGCGTCGACGTTGTACTGCCCGGCGGGAGCAACGCTCTTGACGGTGTATGTTCCTTTGAAGGAGAACGGCACCATGATTTTATGGGGCAGCCATCCTTCCTTCACTTCGCCCAGCCAGTCGGCGGCGATCACTTCGTCGCCCGGCTGCGCGATGGGAGTGAAATCCCAAAGCTTCTCGTGGTTGAGAGGATCGGTGTATTCGCCTCGCTTGAGGAATACGCCGGTCATGGTGGTGAGGTCGTTCTGCAGACCGTCGTAGACGCTGCTGAGAAGCCCCGGGCCGAGGGTGGCCTCGAGCATCCTGCCGAGGAACTCGACCTGATCGCCTCCGCGCAGTCCGCGGGTGCTCTCGAATACCTGTACAGAGGCTTTGTCGCCATTCACCTTGATTACCTCGGCAAGAAGATCGGTGCCCCCGAGTTTGATGTAGCAGAGTTCATTCTCCGCCACGGGGCCGTCCACCTGCACGGTCACAAGGTTGGAAACTATGCCTGTAACCTTTCCAGTTGTTTTCATATCTTGTAGTTTTCTTTTATTTCTTTGACCAATTTACGGAAGAGTTCCCGGCCGGTGGCCTCGTCGAGGCGCAGCCAGCGCTCCACCAGCTTCAGTTTGACCACGAAGGCAAGGATGACATCGAGGTCGAATACGTCCATTACCGTGAGGGTGTCGACGGCCTTCCAGTAGAAGTCGTCCAGACCGCGCTCGCGTGCGAGAATGTCGCTGCCTTCGAGAATCGCGTCCACTTCGGCTTTCTGCTCGAATTCCACGGCTTCCTTTTCAGGATCGAGGATGAGGATGTCCGTCCCCTCGGGCCTTCCGAGGGTGCGGTTGAGGTATTCGACCTTGGCGTTCCGCACTCCGAGGTCCATCTCGAAGAAGTTCCGTATGAATCTGTTGCGGCTGGCAGCAGCTTTGCGATAGAGATCGGCGTTCAGCTTCAGGGGATCGTACGAATCAAGCAGCAGGTCCAGAAGGAGGATGTCCTTGCTGCCCAGCTGCTCGCGGATCTCCGAAAGGATGGCTTCCGTATCCGGATTCTCGCGCCCGTCCTGCTGCAGGAGGGGGAGTCCGGCGATTATGTATTCGTAATTATTCACCGAAGAGGAGTTTACGCGTTACGGGACGCAGATACTCTGCGATGAGTTCGTTGAAGGTCTGTTCGGTGAGAGACACGAACCAGCTTCCGTCCTTGGGCCCTACGGTGAAACCTCCGGAGATTTTCTTGGAGAAATCGGCCTGGACTCCGCCTTTGAGGGTTTTTGCGAGTTCGTTTTTCAACCAGGGTTCAAGCTCGGCTTTCTGACTCTCGGGAAGAACCAGCGCGATGTCGGAGGCTTCGTCGGTGTTGAATTTCTGAGCGACGGCCTTGATCATTTCCTTAACGAAAGCAGTGTCCTTAAGGGTTTCGGACACTTTGCTTTCTTCGATTTTGCCGACGATCAGGCTTTCAATATCTTTCCTGGTGGCCTGCAGGCATTGGGCGGAAGCCATCTTGAGGTCGGATTCAACCTTGGATTTGAGGTCGGCGGCATCTTTTTCGGCTTTTGCCGTGATTGCCGCGGCTTCTTCCTTGGCTTTTTCGATAATCAGAGCTGAGTCTTTGCGAGCCTGCTCCAGAAGCACTTCGCCTTCTGCCTTACCTTTGGCGAGACCCTCCTGGTAGAGTTTCTCGGTAAGTTCTTGCAATTTGTTCTGCATATTTGATTGGTTATATTGTATTTGCGTTTTTCAAACTTACAAATATAACCATTTTTATGCAGATTTCCTTGTTTTGTGAAATACAGATTCTTTAATCAATTTGATCGGCGAGAAGTTTCTCCAGGAGGGCCCGGTCCATCTTTCCGTCAAGGCAGATGAAAGTAAGCTCGCTGCCTTCATCGGTGAACAGCACGAAACTGTTGACGGTTTTATCGTCGCCGCAGGTGTACATGCGTACGACTTCTCCGTCTTCCTTGGCTTCCATCAGCATTTCGTAGGAGCCGGAGTCGATGAACTTGTTTACGTCCTTGGCGATTTTTGCATTGACGGCAGAGTTCTCGCTGTTGATGATGTACAGTCCGGAGAGCCCCTGGATCACGGGAGTGAGATCGACTTCTCCTTCATTCGTCTTGATGTCCGGGATCCTGCCGATCATGCGGAACATGGCAGGGGAGATGTAAACGGCGCTGATGCCTTTTTCGTCGGAGTATTTCTGATAAATGCTCTTGCCGTTCTGTGAGAAAGCGGTAATGGAACTGATAAGCAGTATTGAAACTATGATGAACTTTTTCATTTTCCGTTGATTTTTTCGATTATTGATTCTGGTCTGGAGGCAGTAGCTTCCGCATTGCGGACTACTTTGACTCCTTTGGATACTTTTTGTGATATATACTGGAAGGTCTCTTCGACCTGTGCGTATGCAAGCATGGGATCGTCGAAGCTGTCCACCGGATCGGAGGGCCTTCGTACCAGCAGTATTGCCGCAATGGCTGCGGCTATCGCAAGTGCCGCCACGCTGAATTGGGCTGCAGGGCGTCTGCTGACTGCAGCCGGCTGACGGGCTGCGGCTGTCTGCTCTTCGGCAAGCATCCTCTCCTTCAGCCGGTCGGCGAGACCTTCCGGAACCCGGATATCGCGCGAGGCTTCTTCGAGTTCTTCCGGAGTGAGTTTTTCTATATCTTCGATTCTTTTCATAATTGTTTTC
Organism: uncultured Bacteroidales bacterium; assembly: GCA_946616385.1. GTDB lineage: Bacteria > Bacteroidota > Bacteroidia > Bacteroidales > UBA932 > Cryptobacteroides. The sequence continues at coordinate 6,622 of CAMOIZ010000043.1, forward strand.
TGAGTGTTGCCCGTGCCTTTGAAAGCAGGACGCGGAGGGTGAGGTAATTGGTTCCCGTACGTTCGGATATCTGCTCGTAGGAGAGACCTTCGACCGTGCGGAGCACGAGGATGCGGCGTTGCAGGTCGGGCAGCGACTTTATTGCCGCCAACACTTTTTCGAGCCTTTCCTTCTGGTCGATCGCTGCATCGGGATCGAAGCCGGTATCGACTTTCTCCGGCACCGGGATATCCACGATACGCGACGCCCTGCGGATGCGGTCCAGACAGAGATTCCTGAGGATGGCGATGGAGTACGACTTTGGATTATTGACCGAGTCGAGAGATGAGCGTCCCTTCCAAAGCTTGACAAAGGTTTCCTGTACGGCATCCTCAGCCTCGTCCTCGGATTCCAGGATATAGTAAGCTATCCTGTAAAGGACGTCGGAAAGAGCGAGGTAATGCGTATGGAACTCCTTCTCAGTCATTGTCTTTCATTATTTCAGCTATAGCATCCATCGATACCTTGCCGAAGATACAGATAAGGGCGCAGTCGCCTGGAGCATACATCATCAGGTCACTTACGGTGTCGGACTTTTCGTTCAGTACGCCGTACAGTTTCATGGAGTCGGTTCCATCCTTGGCTTCCATCAGCAATTCGGCTCCTTCAAAGGCTTTGTCGAGCTTGTGGCAGATTTTCTTTTTGACCGCCTCGGAACTGTCTTCGAACTCGAATATGGTAAGCCGCCTGATTCCTTTCATCATGCTCAAGGCCTGCAATGCATCGGGGTCGCCGGGAGACGACAGTCTGATGGTGGCTCTGAGAGCAGAAGTGGCAAGCGACCCGAGCTGGACCACTTCCACGCCTTCGCAGCCTCGGAATTCGGATATGACACCGGCAATCTGCGCTTTTCGCACGTTTCTTCCTGCAATGTTCCCGATGGACATCAGCAGGACCAATAATATGACAGTTATTCTTTTCATCGCCAATATGACGGGCATGCCCGGCTTTTGTTAACGGGATAGTGCAAAAATAAATAAAAATGCCTACCTTTGGTAACACTGCAGTCCGCTTATGAGAAAAGTAACAATCGCCGTAATCCTGTCCGTCCTGGGCGCTTTGACTTGCGCTGCGCAAAATGTGGGCGAGGCTGTTGCTGAGCGTATGGCTGCGCAGCAGGAACTCTATCCTCAGGAGAAAGTCTATGTCCAGACCGACAAACATGCATACCTTTCCGGAGAGAGAATCTGGCTGCGGGCCCATCTCGTGGATGCATCCGACGGCAGGCCCTCGCAACTCAGCAGGTATGTCTACGTCGAACTGATCAATCCCTTCGACGCCCTTGTGCGCAGGATACTTCTTCGTCCGGATTCCGGCGGCGTTTTTGCAGGTTTCCTGGATCTTGCGGAGGATCTTCCCGAAGGAAATTATACTTTGAGGGCCTATACCCGATATATGCGCAACGGAGGCGAGGATTCCTTTTTCCGCAAGACAGTCGTCGTGCTCGACCCGTTCTCCTTGAACTTCGATGCGACCGCGGAATTCAGCTTTTCGAACCGGAACGCCAATGTATCTTTCACTTTCTCGTCGGAACCGGAGCTCGCGTCCCTGCGACTTTCAGGCGGCAAGGAACTGCCTATGAAAATCAGTGGCGGCGGCACTGTCCTCCGGCTGCCTTCCGGCCTGCAGGGCAAGGCCGTTCTTCTGAGTCTGAAGGTGTCGGGACGGAAGTACCAGAAATTCTTGCGTGTGCCATATCCTCCTCAGGATTATGACGTTTCCTTCTTGCCTGAGGG
>CAMOIZ010000044.1 GCA_946616385.1 uncultured Bacteroidales bacterium
CCTGCAGCGGCTCGCCGTAATCGAACCCGCCACCGACCGCAGGCCCTATGAAGAGGCTTATGAAAGATGGAAACAAATATTAAACAAATATTAAACAAATAGATATGAAAGAGTACTTCCCCCAGATTGGCAAGATTCCTTTCGAAGGAACTGCCAGCAAGAACCCCCTTGCATTCCATTATTATGATGCTGAGCGCATCGTGCTCGGCAAACCCATGAAAGAGTGGCTGCGCTTCGCGATGGCGTGGTGGCACACCCTAGGCCAGGCCTCCGGCGACCAGTTCGGCGGACAGACCCGCAGCTATGAGTGGGACAAGGGCGAATGCCCCTACTGCCGTGCCCGTAACAAGGTGGACGCAGGATTCGAGATCATGACAAAGCTCGGAATAGAATACTTCTGCTTCCACGACGTAGACCTTGTAGAAGATACCGACGACATCGCGGAATATGAGGCCCGCCTGAAGGATGTTACCGACTACATCCTCGAGAAGATGCAGCAGACCGGCATCAAGAACCTCTGGGGCACGGCCAACGTCTTCGGACACAAGCGCTACATGAATGGCGCCGCCACCAATCCCGACTTCGACGTTGTCGCCCGCGCCGCCGTGCAGATCAAGAACGCCCTCGACGCCACCATCAAGCTCGGCGGCGAGAACTATGTGTTCTGGGGAGGTCGCGAAGGCTATTCGTCACTTCTCAACACCCAGATGCAGAGGGAGAAAGACCATCTTGCAAACATGCTGAAGGCCGCCCGCGACTATGCCCGCGGCAAGGGATTCAAGGGAACCTTCCTCATCGAACCCAAGCCTATGGAGCCCACCAAGCATCAGTACGACGTCGATACCGAAACCGTCATCGGCTTCCTCCGCGCACACGGCCTGGACAAGGACTTCAAGGTGAACATCGAGGTGAACCACGCAACACTCGCCGGCCATACCTTCGAGCACGAACTCGCAGTGGCGGTGGACAACGGCCTGCTCGGCAGCATCGACGCGAACCGCGGCGACGCCCAGAACGGCTGGGATACCGACCAGTTCCCGAACGACGTGCTGGAAATGACACAGGCGATGCTGCAGATCATCCGAAACGGCGGCCTCGCTCCCGGCGGATCCAACTTCGATGCGAAACTCCGCCGCAATTCCACCGATCCCCAGGATATCTTCATCGCCCACATAAGTGCGATGGACGTCATGGCCCACGGCCTTCTGAATGCCGCCGAGATTGTTGAGAAATCTCCTATTCCCGCAATGGTGAAGGAACGCTACGCATCGTTCGACAGCGGCCTCGGCAAGAAGTTCGAAGAAGGCAAGGTTTCCCTCGAGGAGCTTTACGATTATGCAAAGACCAAGGGTGAACCCGCTCAGACTTCCGGTCAGCAGGAACTCTACGAGACCCTCGTGAATCTTTATTCCGTTTAAGATGAACAGGCTGTTGGCTGCGCTGGCACTTCTTGCGAGCCTGTCGGTCTCCTGCAAAACGGGAGACACGGGTGAGCTCAAAATGAATGTCCAACGCATCTGGGAATCGGAAAAGCATTGCGCATTCACTTCGATAGTGCAATACAAGGGATTGTACTATGTGGCTTTCCGTGAAGCGGACCGGCATGTATTCGATTACGACGATGTGGCACGTGGCAGAATCCGTATTCTTGTTTCCAAAGATGGTGAAAGCTGGACTTCTGCGGCCTGCCTGACCAGACAGGGATTCGACTTGCGCGACCCTTCTCTTTCGGTAACGCCTGACGGACGGCTTCTGGTTTCCACTGGAGGTTCGGTTTACAACGCCGACAAACTTCTGGAAAGGCGCGCTCCCATGTACTCGTTCAGCACTGACGGAAAGCATTTTTCTGAACCGGAAGAAATAGAGGTGAAGAGTTCTCTCTTGTCGGGGAAAGATTGGTTGTGGAAGGTGGACTGGAACGGGGACACGGGATATGGCGTGGTTTATTCCGACTTCGGAACGGACAGCCCAGGCTACGGCACCGACACCCGCGCGTTCCTTGTGAAGACCAAAGACGGAATTCACTATGAAGAAGTTGTCGCCTTCGATGTGGACGGGCGTCCCAACGAAGCCGCCGTCCATTTTCTGCCGGATGGCAGGATGCTGATGCTGCTCCGTCGCGAGGCAGATGACGGTCAAGGTGTTTTTGGCATCAGCGAAGCTCCGTACACCGACTGGAAACTCCAAAAGACGGGAATTCGTTTAGGCGGCCCCAATTTCATTGTGACAGGAGAAGACTCTTTCATAGCCGGAACCCGCATGCATTATCTTCCGGGTTCTTGTAAAACAGTGCTTGTAAAGGGGACGTCGGAAGGCTTGAAGGAAGAAGTGTGCATATTGCCTTCCGGCGGCGATACGAGTTATCCTGGATTCCTTATCGTAGGCGATGAACTATGGGTGTCGTACTATTCCACACATGAAACACCGAAGGCGGCTGTCTATCTTGCAAAGATTCCCCTTTCGATGTTCGAAAAGAAAACAGACAACAAGTAATGACAACGACTTACAGACAAACAGGCAGCCGGGCCTACCTTACCGGCATAGTGCTGGTGGCGGTTATCGGAGGGCTTCTCTTCGGTTACGACACAGCAGTCATCTCCGGAGCGGAGCGCGGCCTGCAGGCCTTCTTCGGCGGAGCCGCCGATTTCAGCTATACCGACGGCCTCCATGGATTCACGACCTCCAGCGCACTCATAGGCTGCATCATCGGTGCGCTGATATCCGGGTTCATGGCATCGCGTCTCGGACGCAAGAGGTCCCTTTTCGCAGCCGGCATAATGTTCTTCCTTTCTGCGCTCGGCTCATATTGTCCCGAATTCCTCTTCTTCCAGAAGGGGGTTGCGACCAAGGGCCTGCTGGTGGCGTTCAATCTCTACCGTGTGCTCGGCGGCATAGGTGTGGGCCTCGCGTCCGCCCTCTGCCCCATGTACATCGCCGAGGTTTCTCCCGCGAACAAGCGCGGAACCCTTGTGAGCTGGAACCAGTTCGCAATCATCTTCGGACAGTTGGTGGTATACTTCGTGAACTTCCTCATCATCCGTTCGCACGCAAATGACCCTGCGGTGGTGGAATGGACCAACAGCATCGGCTGGAGGGTGATGTTCGTGAGCGAGGCGGTGCCTGCCGCACTCTTTACGATTCTGATTCTGCTGGTGCCGGAAACGCCCCGCTATCTTGCCCTTAACGGCCAGGACGACAAGGCTCTCACCGTGCTCAGCAACATCAACGGCGAGGCCAAGGCCCGCGAGATACTCGCCGAGATCAAGGCGACCGCAGTCGAAAAGACGGAGATACTTTTCAGCTATGGCTGGATGGTGATTTTCATCGGCTGCATGCTGAGCGTGTTCCAGCAGATCATCGGCATCAACGCCGTGCTCTACTTCGCCCCCAGAATCTTCGAATCCATGGGCATGGGCAATCCGATGTTCCAAACCGTGCTGATGGGAGTAATCAACATTACATTCACTCTGGTGGCCGTTTTTACTGTGGAGAAACTCGGGCGCAAGCCGCTTCTCATAACCGGCTCCCTAGGAATGGCAGTCGGCGCAATCGGGGTGGCGCTTTCGAACGTGGTCACCCTGCCCGCCATCATTCCCGTGATCAGCATCATGGTCTACAGCGCCTGCTTCATGTTCAGTTGGGGGCCCATCTGCTGGGTCTACATCTCGGAGCTCTTCCCGAACACCATCCGAAGCCAGGCCACGGCCATTGCCGTAGCCTTCCAGTGGATATTCAACTTCATAGTTTCCAGCACCTTCGTGCCTCTCTACAATTACAGCCACTTCCTTGCTTATGCCATCTACGGAGGCATCTGCATCATTGCGGCGATCTTCGTCTGGAGGCTCGTTCCGGAAACCAAGGGAAAGACCCTGGAAGATATGACTGCCCTCTGGAGGGGCCGCAAATGAAACGCGCCCTGACTCTTCTGCTGCTTGCCGCCTGCGCTTGCTGCAAGCTTGCCGACGAGGCTGTTTTCACTCCTTTCGTCTATACTGACGGGGGGAGTGAAATTGTTCCTGACGGCTGCTATTCCAATCCCATCCTGAAGGGATTCTACCCCGATCCTTCCATCTGCCGCAAGGGAAACGACTACTATATGGTGACTTCCACCTTCCAGTATTTCCCCGTGATTCCAGTGTTTCACAGCACCGATCTGGTGCACTGGGAACAGTGCGGATCCGTGCTGGACAGCGATGCGCAGATATCTTTCACCCGCAAGAAGATGAACCTCGGGAACTTCGCCCCCGGCATCTCCTACAACCCCTCCGACGGCAAGTTCTACGTGGCGTGCACCCAGGTGGGCGGCGGCCTCGGCAACTGGTACTGCACCAGCGAGGATCCCGCATCTGGCAAATGGGAGGGACCTTTCGTGATAAAGGGCGTCCGCGGAATAGATCCGGAATTCTTCTTCGACGGGGATGGGCGTACCTGGTACCTCACCTGCACTTCTCCCGAGGATGCCGGTTCGTCGAGGAGATATCCCGGCGAGTTCGCCATAGTGATGTGGGAGTTCGACTGCCAGAAGCGTGAGATCTGCAGCAGCCCCCGCATCATAGCCCGAGGCGGAGCCCGTCCGGAAGAACGGCCCGAGAATCTCGAGGGGCCGCATCTTTTCAAGGTGGATGGTGAATACTTCCTGATATGCGCCGAAGGGGGAACGGAGCGTTTCCACAGGGAGGTAGCATTCAGGTCTTCGAGCCTGGAGGAGCAGTTTGAACCCTGCGCAATCAACCCTATCCTGACCCAGAAGGACCTGCCTGCAGAGCGGGCGGAGATGGTGACATGCACAGGGCATGCCGACATGGTTCAGACTCCCGGCGGGAAATGGTATTCGGTGTTTCTCGGATGCGAACCGTACGAAGGAGAAGAATACTTCAATACCGGGCGGGAAACATTCCTGCTCCCTGTGGACTGGAGTTCCGGTCAGCCGGTGATTCTGGAGGAAGGCCTTGCCGTTCCGTTGAAAATGAAGATGGATGAGGAGATGAAGGCTGCCGCTGCGGTCAATGTCATTCCCGCCTTCGATGCCGCAAATCCCGGCCCGCTCTGGGGCTCTGAAGGGCTAGCTCCTTTTGCCATGACCATACGCGGGAGCCTTGATGGGAGAAGCGCTTTCGACCGTCGCGGAAGACTGCATCTTGCCTGCTCGGGCATATCATTGGATTCTCTCGACCGCCCGTCAGTTGTGCTGCAACGCATTGCATCCAAGACCTTTATGGCGGAAACGGTGATGGACTTCACCCCTGCTGAAGGGCAGGAGGCCGGGATTCTCTGCTGGTACGACGACGACCATTATGCCAAGTTGGTCAAGCGGCTTGACAGGTCCGGCAATACGGTCCTTGCCATGATGCATCGCAGCACTCCTCCCAATGACAAGTTCGAGGGATACAGGACAGAGCGCTCGGAATCGATGTGGCTTCAGGTTTCAAATGTGGTTCTGGAAGGAAATGCCGCGACGCTGCCGCTTGCCCTTCGCATAGAGGCGCGTACTCCGGAAAAGTACATCTTCAGTTATGCTGTTGTCGATGGCGGAAAAACCGGCGAATTCATTACCGTAGGCAGCCCGGTGGATGCCCGTACCCTGAGCACCCGGCACTGTGCCGGCCACCAGGGAACCATGGTGGGGGTATACGCCTATTGATCAATGATCTCCATGCACATCCGCCCGTTGTGATAAGGGCATTTCCAGAAGCCGGCGCGGTCGTCGCGGGTATTGGGAATGCCTTTTTCGTCGGCGCTCCAGTACCATTCTCCGTCGGGGGCTAACAGATGCGCCTTTATGTATTCCCAGTTTTTGACTGCCTTTTGAATCCACTCTGCAGAGGATATGCCGGCCGGTGCTTTTCTGCCTGAGCCGTTTTCAGGCGAGGACAGGAATGACGCCGGCTGCATCCGCGCCTGATTCAGGCATCCGACAACCGTCTCCGCCTGCACCCACCAGTGACGGTCAGTATCGTAGATAAAGCCGTCCGGTGCTTTTCTGTCTGAGCCGTTTTCAGGCGAAGACAGGAATGACGCCGGCGGCGTAGTGACGGGAGAACATTCGTAGATCATCGAGCCGTCCGGCTGCAGACCTTCGATGGCGGCAAGCGCCATGCGCGAGCAGCACCTGCGGACCTCTGCGAGCAGCGCCTCGTCGCCGAGAAGTTCCGCAGTCTCGCAGAGCAGCCACGAACATTCGATATCGTGCCCGTACGAGACTGTATCCGACTGGGAGTTCCAGTCCTCGTCGAAAAACAGGCCCAGATGCCCGTCGGGGCGGGTTATCCTGTCCAGGAAAATCCTGCAGAGTTCCACCAGCCGCTTTCGCAAGGTCTCATCTTTCCAAACCCTGTAGAGCCCTGTATATCCTTCAAGAATATGCAGATGGGTGTTCATCGTCTTGGCATCGTTGCGGTCCTTGTCCGAAAGGCGCATGTCGGCGATAGGCTGCCAGTCCCGCGTACAAGCCTCCAGATAACCGCCCTTCTCGACATCCAGACTGTGGTCTTCGATGCTGCGCCACAGCTTTATCGCAAGTTCGAGCGCTTCTTCCTCGCCTGTGGCGCGGAAATACTCGGCGCAGCCGTACACTGCGAAGGCTATCGCATAAAACTGCTTTTTCGTGTCGAGAGGGGTGCCGTCGGCATTCAGGCTCCAGTAGATACCTCCGAATTCCTTGTCATGGAACCTGTCCCGGATCTGCGCGAAGGCGCGTCCGGCCGTCTGCCTGTATTCTTCCTTCCCGAGGATGCGGTAGGCCGAAGAAAAGGTCCACAGTATCCTGGCGTTGAGAATGGCGCCCTTCGGTGCGTCCGGCACCAGTTTGCCTTTGCCGTCCATCTGCCCGTGGAAACCTCCGGCGGGATCCTGCATTCTCCGGATCCAGAAAGGGAGAATGTCGCATTCAAGTTCTTCGCGGACTTCGGCCCGCAGGGATGTCAGTTTATTGCTCATGATGCAAAAATATATAATAATGTCTTCAAGCCGAAATTTTGATAAAATAATATCACTTTTTGAAAAAATTGTATATTTGCAGTTATGCAAGTATTATCCGAAATCACCGGCCTTTCCGACAAAGATTGCTTCTACATCGTAGAGAGGCACAAGAATAAATTCGACTACCCCCTGCACAGGCATCATGAGTATGAACTGAACTTCATCAGCAATGGCGCCGGGGTGCGTCGGATCATAGGCGACCACATCGAAACCATAGGGCAATACGAACTTGTGCTCGTCACCGGCGAAGGCCTCGAGCACATGTGGGAACAGGGGAGTTGCAAGTCGGAAGACATCCGTGAAATCACCATACAGTTTTCGCCCGACCTTTTCGATGCCGGGCTGCTGAGCAAAAATCAGTTCGAGTCCGTGCGCAAAATGTTCGAGAACGCCCGTCAGGGACTGTCGTTCCCTCTGGAGGCCATTATGAAGGTGTATTCGAAACTAGATACAATCGCCACGGAGACAGACAGTTTCGTCCAGGTGATACGTTGCATCCAGATCCTCCATGAATTATCTCAATTCGAAGGGCGCAAACTTGCCACCAGCGCTTTCGCAAAAGCGCCGCACCGTTCGGAGAGCCACAGGGTCGAAGCGATCAAGGAGTATATCCATGCCCATTATTCCGAACCTATACAGCTCGGCGAACTCGCCGATCTCATAAGCATGAGCCCTTCCTCGTGCAGCCGCTTTTTCCGCTCCCATGCCAATCGTACCATCACCGATTACATAACGGACGTGCGGCTCGGAAACGCAGTGAGGGCGCTTGTGGATACCAACGAGAGCGTGTCGGTAATCTGCTACAACTGCGGCTTCAACAATCTGTCCAATTTCAACCGGGTATTCAAGGAAAAGAAGGGAATGACGCCCAGGGATTTCCGGCAGGTATACAAAAAGACGAAAATTATCGTATAGCAAAAAAGTTTGCGATATTTGACAAAAACGTATTAGTCTACGTGCGCGCAACTCCTTAACTTTGCAACCGTTAACGCGCGTAATATGACTAATAACCGGCTTGAACTTTCGATTTTATCGATTATCGGCTTCCTGATGCTGTTCATGGCATCCTGCAGTGGCAATTCCGCCAGACAGGAAGCCCCCGAATACTTCATAGGCACCAACATGTGGTATGCCTCCCGCCTTGCCGTGGAGGATCCTGCCCGTTTCGAAGCTGAACTGGATTCCCTCAAGGCTCACGGAATCACCAATCTGCGCATCCTCGCCACCGACGAGAACTGGGAAGGCATGGACGCAGTCCTCAAAGCCTTCTCCAAGAGGGGGATGAAGGGCGTGCTTTTCCTGAACAATGCCTGGGAGTGGAGCGAGGACGG
>CAMOIZ010000045.1 GCA_946616385.1 uncultured Bacteroidales bacterium
TCTTGCGTGTGCCATATCCTCCTCAGGATTATGACGTTTCCTTCTTGCCTGAGGGCGGTTATCTGGTCCCGGGGCGTGCCTGCCGCATAGGTGTCAAGGCGACCGGGGCGGACGGCCTTGGAGTGGATGTGGAAGGGAAGGTCGTTGATTCCAAGGGCAATGAAGTCGCATCGTTCGGCGGCCTTCACCACGGTATGGGGTCTTTCCTGATAAAGCCTGCCGCAGGGGAGCAATATACTGCCATCTGTTCCGGCCGGGGTGGAGAAGCCAGGCGCTTCCTGCTTCCCGTGGCGGATGCCCGTGCACGGGTGCTGCAATTGCAAAAGGCGGGAGGCAATCTCATGGTGTCGCTGCTTCGAGGGCCCGAGAGCGGTGACGGTGACCTTTCCCTTATGGTTTATCATGGCACCGGCATACTCTATTGCGGGCAGTTCGGGAATGCGAGTTTCGTGTCGTTCAAACTCCGTGACCTGCCATCCGGAGTGACTGGCTTCGCCTTGCTCGATCCGGATCTGAACATACTGAGCGAGCGCCTGTACTTCAATATCAATGAAAGCGACATGGCAGGAGTCGGCGCCCGTCCCGGCAAAGACAGCTATAAAGACCGTGAACTGGTCAGGGTGGGGCTTAAGCTCCCTCCAGGCGTGGGCGGCGCAAGCCTTGGAGTGAGCGTGATCGATGCCGACGCCGCTATTCCCGAAAGCGATGTCAGCATTTTTTCGGAGTTCCTGCTCAGTTCCGAACTGAAGGGTTATATCGAGTCTCCTGCAGAATACTTCACGCCGGAAGGCCTGCCATACGCGGATGCGCTCATGCTTACACAGGGCTGGAGACGATACTCTCTGCCCGAGGTCCTGCGGGGAAATCCCGAAAAACCTGCCCTGCGTCCGGAAAAATTCCGTCAGATCACAGGACATGCGGAAGGATTTGCATTCAGTTCGATGGAGGGAGGAAGGGTGTCGCTTTACGCAGTAGTGGATTCGTTGACCACGGTAGATTCCGCACCTCTGAACAAAGACGGCCGCTTCGTCTTTGCAACGGAGTTTCCCGATGGGGTGCAGGTGACCGTGCAGACTCAGACCAAGAAGGGCAAGAAATGGAATATCATCGAACTGGACAAGGAAGAATTCCCGAGTCTGGCCGCTTCCGCCATACCTGTCAACCCGGCGGTTTATGGCGCAGACCTCTACATGAAGCAGGCCGACGAGGAATACATCAGGAAGCACGGCATACGTGCTACCATGCTCGACGCCGCGACGGTATCTGCCGATTATGAAGAAAAACCGAGCGAATCGATATGGTATTCGCCCTTGAATTCCACCCAGCCTCTGACGTCGAAGGAAATAGAGAAATTGAATTATACCGATATAATGTCGGTGTTCTACAATACTCCCGGACTGGCGGTAAGGCATGGCAGCGGCGGCACCTATCTGAGCACCACCAGGTCGGAACTTCCTGTACTGCCCGTTGTCGACGACGTGGTGCTGCCGGAGTACGACGTGATGTCCATGAGCGCAGGCGACATCGACAACCTGTTCGTAGTCAAGGACTATACTTCGGTCTTCGGTTATTATCCGGGATACGAAGGTGCGTTGGTAATCACAACTACGGTGGGAAATGCCGGCGACAGGACCAAGTCGTTCAATATAGGCCGGATGCGCCCCCTCGGGTATCAGAAGCCGGAGGAGTTCTGGTCGCCTAAATATGAAACGCCGGAGCAGCGGGAAAGCCCGGTGCCCGATTTGAGGACTACGATATACTGGAACCCCTCAGTGAACTTCGATGCCTCAGGCGAGTGTGTCGTCGAATTCTGGACTGCAGATAAAAGCGCTGAATATCAGCTGGTCGGGGAAGGTGTCGGCCGGGATGGGAGAATTCTTGAAATACGACGTTCAATAACTATAAAGACTGAATGAAGAAGATTTGCGTCATAGTTGCAGCCTTGGTGCTGGCGGCCGCTGCAAGGGCATCCGAGCCCTTGCGCATCTGGTTTGATGTGCCCACATGGTCCGGAGGGAAAGCCATCTGGACGGGAGGAACCGATAATGAATGGGAATCAAAGTCCCTGCCTATAGGAAACGGGTCGCTTGGCGCCAACGTCATGGGCTCCATCTCCTGCGAGCGGCTTACGCTCAACGAGAAGAGCCTGTGGACGGGAGGGCCGGCAGTGACCGACGATCCCTCATACTACTGGGATTGCAACCGTCCTGCCGCGGCGCTTCTGCCCGAAATCCGCCAGGCTTTCCTTGACGGCGATGACGCCAAGGCCGAAGAGCTTACCAAAAAGAACTTCGGAGCCGTGCCGGAGCGTATTGTGGACGGCAAGAAGGTGGATCGCTTCGGTTATATGACGACGCTGGGTGAACTGCTGATAGAGACAGGTCTCCGGGAAGGCTCACGCCCCCTGGATTTCGACAAGGCCCCGGACAAAGTCAATTACGGGGGCGTCGCCGTCGTGAAAAAGGTATTCCGTCCGGATCCCAAATCCGGTCCGGGGGAGACGGTGGACGATTATGAACGTTCGCTTTCGCTGGATTCCGCCCTTGTCCGGGTGGGCTTCAGGCAGGATGGCGTATCCTACAAGAGAGAGTACTTCGTGTCGTATCCCGATCAGGTGATGGCCATAAGGTTCTCTTCCGGCAAGAAGGCCCTGAATCTTTCCCTGAAGTATCAGGAGAATCCCATAGCGGAAGGGAAGACGGTTTCCGACGGCAGGGACTGCATCCTTTATTCGGGGCGTCTGAAGAACAATGGTGAGAAGTTCGCCCTTCGCGTAAAGGCTGCGGCGAAATGCGGAAAAGTTGTTTCGGAAGACGGGGTACTGCAGGTCAAGGGTGCCCGTGAGGTCGTTTTTCTGGTAGCTTCGGCAACGAACTACAAGATGAATTTCGATCCGGATCTCAACGATCCCGAAACTTATTTCAAGGGAGAGGATCCCTCTGCGGTTACTGCCGGACGCATTGCTGCGGCATCGAAACTTGGCTGGAAGCGGCTCCTGCAAAGGCATCTTGCCGATTACAGGGAACTCTACAATCGCGTTTCACTCACTTTGGAAACAGCATCCGGGAAGTCGTCCTCCGGAGCGATTTCAGCGCAGGGCGACTTCCCGTACCAGGCCCCGGACGCGCTGCCTACGCCATATAGGCTGGACAGATATCGCGAAGGGTATGCGGATCCGGGACTGGAGGCACTGTATTTCCAGTACGGACGCTATCTTCTGATAGCATCCTCTCGGGAGGGAGACATGCCGGCCAATCTGCAGGGCATCTGGTGCAACAAACTCAAGGGCCCCTGGAATACGGACTACCACAACAATATCAATATCCAGATGAACTACTGGCCTGCGAATCTCACCAATCTCGACGAGTGCATGCCACCACTGGTAGACTACATCCGTTCCCTGGAAAAATCAGGGGAGAGGGTCGCGAAGGCCTATTACAATGCCCGTGGCTGGACGGCGGAAATATCTTCGAATATCTACGGATTCGCGTCCCCGGGAGATTCCGAGTCCATGACATGGAACCTTGCACCGGCCAACGGCCCCTGGCTTGCCACCCACCTGTGGGACCGCTATGAATTCACCAGGGATACCGATTACCTTGCATCCGTATATGACCTTATAGCGGGATCCGCCGATTTCGTATGCGATATGATGTGGAAGCATCCAGACGGATACTATACGGCAGCTCCTTCTACATCCCCCGAGCATGGCCCGGTCGATGCCGGAGCTACTTTCGTCCATGCAGTGGCAAAGGAGGTGCTTTACGGGGCCTATGCGGCGTCGCTTGTACTCCATGCCGATGAGGCGAGAAGAATGAGATGGGGAGAGGTTTACGAAAAAATCGCGCCGTACCGCATCGGAAGATATGGGCAATTGATGGAATGGAGCAAAGATATCGACAATCCGGAAGACACTCATCGTCACGTGAACCAACTTTTCGGGCTTCATCCCGGGCATACGATTGCTACCGGCGGTACACCGGAACTGGCACAGGCGTCCAAGGTCGTGCTGGAGCACAGGGGGGATGCCGGCACCGGCTGGAGCATGGGCTGGAAACTGAATATGTGGGCTCGCCTCAAAGACGGGGACCATGCCCATACGCTGCTCTCCAACCTGCTGAAATCCGGCACTTTGGACAATCTCTGGGACAATCATCCGCCTTTCCAGATAGACGGCAACTTCGGAGGTACCGCCGGTATCGCGGAATTGCTGCTGCAGAGCTTTAACGGCCGTCTGGAACTCCTTCCTGCTCTTCCTTCGCAATGGAAGAACGGCTCCGTCAAAGGCCTCTGCGCAAGAGGCGGTTTCGTGGTGGATCTGAAGTGGGAGGACGGCAAGTTGAAGGAGGCAGGAATCCTGTCCCTTGCCGGTGGAAAAGCTACCCTGGTCTATGGTGGGCAGGGTATGGAGCTGGAGCTCAAAAAAGGTGAAGGCAAACGTATAATGTTTTAGAATATGAAAAAGTCTACCAAAATAGCCGGTGCAGTTTTTCTGCTTCTGTCTTTGATTGACGTGCTGTCCATCTGCATAGGCGGCAACAGTATTCATCTGTATGTCAAACCCTTGCTGATGCCGTCCCTGGCGGCTGCGGCTCTATGCCAACTCCTGCCAGGTCATAATTGCAGGCTGACATGGCTCCTGGTGATCGGCCTCTGCTTCCATACCGCGGGAGATGTGCTGCTGAATATTGACGGCTTCCTTTATTTCGCCCTTGGGCTGGGAGCTTTCCTTATCGGCCATTGGTTCTATTTTGGAATCCTGCTCTCGGGAATCGGTGCGCTGAAGGGGTGGAAAGAGATATTGTGCCTGGCAGTCCCTCTCGTGCTCGCCCCAGTAATCGTGGGCTTCTTCGGAGTTGAATGGCCGTTTAGCGCCGCAGTGATCCTCTATGCCTTTACGCTTATGGTGGTGGCGGCAAGCGGCATCCTCTGGAACCTGCGCGGCAGGCAGTTCGCCTCGCGCATTTTCTGGGGTGGGATAATATTCATAATCTCAGATTCGCTGATTGCGCTCAAGTCCTTCGCCGGAATCGACTTCGCTCTGCGAAGCGCCCTGGTCATGCCGACCTACCTCCTCGCTGAGTGGCTGTTGGTAAGCGGCATGGTTCGCGGAAGACTGCTTATTTCCGGCGATTCTTCCAAATAAAGAACAGCCCAAGCGCCAGCAGGAAAGTGCTGAAGCCTATCCATGCGTTCCAAGAAGCGGGGAGGCGGAATCCTATCTTGTCGATGCAGATGAAGGTTACGGTGACCGCAGTCATGAACGCTGCGGGCAACATCGTCATAAGGTACCATGCTCCTCCCTTGTGTTTTACGAGATAGACGGTCGCGGTCCAGAGGGCGAATACGGCCAGTGTCTGGTTCGCCCAGCCGAAGTAGCGCCAGATGATGTTGAAGCCGTCGGCGTTGGCGACGTTGAACCAAAGCAGGGCGGAAGCGGCGAGGAAGAGGGGAATGCCGACGATCAGGCGGTTGTGCACCGGTTTCTGGTCCATCTTGATGAAGTCGGCGATGATGAGGCGCGCGCTGCGGAAGGCTGTGTCACCGCTGGTGATGGGCGCCGCAACCACTCCGAGAACGGCGAGAATCCCGCCGAGCAAACCAAGCCAGCTTTGCGATACCTTGGTGACTACCGTGGGCGCTGCGGCTGTAAGGTCCGAACCTACCTCGGCGGCTCCTCCGTCAAAGAAGAAATACGAAGAGACTGCGGCCCAGATCAGAGCTACCAGTCCTTCCGTAATCATCGAACCGTAGAATACCGGACGCCCCAGTTTCTCGTTCTTCAGGCAGCGGGCCATAAGCGGGCTCTGGGTTGCGTGGAAGCCGCTGATAGCGCCGCAGGCGATGGTGATGAACAGGCAGGGGAAGATGGGCTGGCCGTTGAGGCCTATCGAGGGACCGCGGTTCTGCAGACCGTCCCAGATTTCCGGCAGATGGGGCCATTTGATGAAAAGGCAGACCATCAGGGCGGCGGCCATGAACAGCAGTGCGAATGCGAAGAGGGGATAGACCTTGCCGATTATCTTGTCGATGGGCAGAAGGGTGGCGATGATATAATAAAGGAAAATGATGCCTACCCAGAGCATGATGGCTCCGCGGGTGCCGTCACCGGCCATGTCGCCGAGAATCAGGGCGGGGCTGTAGACGAAAACCGTACCAACCAGCAGCAGAAGTACGATGGAGAATACCAGCATCACTTTCTTCGTTCCAGCGCCCAGATAGGAGCCGACGAGTTCAGGCAGACCCGCTCCGTCGTGGCGGACGGAAAGCATCCCCACGAAATAGTCGTGCACGGCTCCTGCGAAGATGCACCCCAGCACTATCCACAGGTAGGAGGCCGGACCGAACTTGGCACCCATGATCGCCCCGAAGATAGGCCCGGTCCCCGCAATGTTGAGGAACTGGATCATGAATACCTTCCAGGTCGGCAGGGGAACGTAGTCGACACCGTCGGCCTTGCTGACGGCCGGGGTGATACGCTTGGGATCGGGTGCGAATACTTTGTCTACGAATGCGCCGTAAATGGCATAGCCCGCAATCAGGGCGATGATGCAAAGCAGGAATGAAAGCATGGTTTTAGTTTTTCAGTCCTGCAAATTTAGTTATTTTACTGCAATTTTGAATAGTGGCAGAGCATGAGTTTGCCGTCGGCGTCCCGAAGGTGCATGCCGTTTCCTTTGCAGTATTTCCAGACTTTGCAGGAGGCACATTCGTCTTTGTGCATCCAGCTGCGGTCCCGGTAGGCCTGGAAACGGTTTTTCCAGACATCCATGAAGTCGTCGGTGTAGATGTTGCCCTGATGATAGTCCGCCCTGATGCTGGGGCAGGCGGAAATGCTTCCGTCCGCCAGGACGGATCCGACGGTAATGCCGGCCGAACATTGATAGAAATGGCTGCGTACTTCGCCTTCGTAATTGCCCAGGAAGCCTTCGCAGCCGTATTCGGCCATGATCCTGCCTTCTTTTCTGGTAGCCTTGATGAATTCCATCAGGCCTCTGAATTCTTCGGGGGAGAGCTGAAGTTCCGGATCCTGTGCGGCCCTGCCTGCGGGAAAGACCGTGAAAAGACGCCATTCTTTCAGTCCCAGGCCGATAAGGTATTCCTTTAGTTCGTTCAGCTGGCCGAAGTTGCGTTTGTTGACGCAGGTTACCACATCGAACGCGATTTCTCCGGAATCGATGACCATTTTGATGGCCGCAGCTGCTTTTTCAAAGGAGCCATTGCGCCCTCGCATCCAGTCGTGAGTCTCCCCGATGCCGTCCAGACTTATCGTCATTGCACGCAGTCCGCACTGCAAAAGCCGCCTATAGCGTTGGGGTGTAAGGGCGAGGCCGTTCGTAACCATTCCCCAGGGGAACTCCTTTTCGTAAATCATCTTCCCGCATTCTTCCAGGTCCGGACGGCACAGTGGCTCTCCGCCGGTGATGTTTATCATCACCTTATGAGGGTCGGTTGCCGCCGCTACGGAATCAAGGACACGGGCAAAGTCTTCTTTCGGCATGTCTTTTACCGCCGAAATCTGTTTGCAGTCGCTGCCGCAGTGCCTGCAGGACAGGTTGCAACGGAGCGTACATTCCCAGAACAACTGCCGGAGGGAGTGGTCTTCAAGCAGCCTTGTCCGGACAGAGTTGAAAATGTCCAGAGCTATCCTGCGGCGGAGGGAGAGGGGGCGGGACATCAGTCTTCCTTCTTTTCGGTCATGGTCGCGTTGGCGGTGACAAGGTATACTCCATCATACCAGTTGCCATGGCCTTCACTTATTTGCTCAACACTGAATTCCTTGTCATTCATTGTCAAAGGTTCGAATTCCCCGCCATTCTCCGGGCCATCCACATCTTCAAAGATAATGGTGGAGCCTTTCATTTTGGTTGGACACGTGTGCTTTAACATGTCTTTGCTGAATTTGCCTTCTGCATCAGTAAACAGAGTGTCCCGATTCCTATCGAGAATCTCTTGTGCAGTGCCCTCAACGTAAGGCTTTACAATTACGCGTACGCCTTTGACAGGCTTGCCTTCCGAAGACTTGACTTCGCCCACAAGTTTGAATTTGGCGAAAGGCTGCCCATATTCCATCCTCGGCTCGATAATATCGTTGATACTGTCGCAAGAAGAAAACCCGAGAACTGTCATCAGGAATCCATACAAAGTCTTGAACAAGATGTTGGTTTTGTTTTTCATACTTATGCAATCCGACGAATGTCATAATCTTGCGTAAAGATGGAAATAATTTTTTATATTTGAAAGTTCAAGACGTGTATTATGGGTAAACTGTACGACGAACTTACG
>CAMOIZ010000046.1 GCA_946616385.1 uncultured Bacteroidales bacterium
ACTGCTTGGTTGTTAGGATTTTACATGGACGCGTCGGGCTGAATATCAACAACTTAATAAACACGCATTGCGTAAGCGTCAACCATCGGTCGTTATTCGGCTGACCTGGCGCTCAATAACACTGTCGACTTGACGCGAATGAAAGTTTGTTCCGAGAAAAGGCCGAAAACGGGAACAAATGCTCAATAATTCCAGGTTTGTTCCGAAAAAAGGCCGAAAACGGGAACAAATGCTCCAAATTTATAGATTTGTTCCGAAAATACGGCATTTTTCGGAACAACGCAGCAGTTAAACGTCTTATCGCAGGCAAGCAGATGCGACTGATTATTCTGCAATCAGCACGATTGAAGAAGAGTAGCTCTTGTTGAGCTTGCGTGCGAAATCCTTATATTGCGGGTAGCAATCTTTGGTGCCAAGAAAGCGTTTTGACCGGAATTCCTGGCGGATGGTGACCGTATCGCCTTCGCAACTGATCGTGGAAGTGTAAGTGCCCCAGGGCGCATCCAGCGACACATCATCCGGTTTGCTTTCAACCCTGTAACCGGCCGGGCAATGGACTGTCAGTTCGTCGATCAGCGCATAAGCATGCTTGAAAAACAGCCCATTCTGCCTTGCCGAACGCTGGGTTTCCATACTTTTGGCAACAGGATTCACCGGCACGAAAAGCCGGTTGCCGTTCCTGCTTGCATATATCTTGCAATCCATGGAATAGTCTATGTCTTTTTCGGCGCAGAAATCCCGGCCTTTCACAGCGTAGTCGCCAAAATTGTCGGAAACCGATATCAGTTTGAAATTCTCCGGCTTGATCTGCCATCCGCGGATGAGCATGCGAGTCTGATCCTGCGGGTTCATGGATGCGAAATCGATGAAGGGTTCACACTCATCCAGATAGTGCTGCTCACGGATGGAAAGCTTTGCCGAGCCATCGGCGGAAAGCACGACCTCGGTCTTCTGCACATCTCTCCGAAGGGAGTCGGCATAATCCCCCACTCTCACAAGGTGGCCCCCGTCTTCGCGAACCAGGAGGATCTGGTGCCCCGCACAGCTGAAGTGCCTGTAACCCAAGGGGTAAGATGGATTGGTACATTCGACGAACAGAGTATCCCTGTTTTCCGGCAGAGGCACCGCGAGCATCACATGATTCATCTGTCCGGCACTTACGAAGTCGGCCTTGAGATTGGCATTGCGTGTGCTGATAGCATAATAGTCGGATTCAACGCCGGCTTCCCGGAGCATGGCCTTCATATAGTTCGACAAGGCCTTGCAGTCCCCGAACCCGGTCTTGGCCACATGCGATGCGGGAAGAGGCTTGAGTCCTCCTATTCCGAGCTGGATACTGATATAACGAGATTTCTGCCGCAGATATGAATACAGCGCCTGCACCTTCTCGAAAGTGGTCTTGCACGAAGATGTCAGCCTGCGTGCGGTTTCTTTCTCGCTTTCAGGCAGATCCGAAGCGCCTTCCATCAGGCTGTTCAGCCAAAGGCCATAGCTGTTCCAACTGGCCTGAGAGCCGGTCGTTCCCGCATAAGAGAAATCCACCGGCGCGGCATAGAGTTCCGGCAGACGACCATCGAAAGGCGGGATGTTGTGTTCCAGAGTGAAAGCCGGCACGTCCGAACAGGTCCACCTGTATACGTCCGTCTTGCCACCGGGCGTATGTGAAAATTCCAGGCAGGAGAAAGACTTTTCGATCTCCGTGCCAGCCGGAACCTCCAACGTGTATTCGGCTTTCTTCAGTTCGGTGTTGCCGGTTTCCAGAGGATAAAAGACCGGGAAAAGGATGATGCCGTTCTTGTAATTGACTGTATAGTCATATACTACAGTGAACGGATATCGCATGTCCGGCCGGAAGGCACAGGCGTAAGTATCGTCGGCAAGGCCGGAGGATATGGAGTAGGAGTCGATATCTTTTTTCGATATCTTCATCTTCTTGCCCCCGTCACCGGGCAGAAGTTCAGCGCTGAACTCACCGAGGGAGCGGAAAGAATCGGTGTAAATGAAGAAAGTCCCCGCATCAAGGCCGTCTTGGTCCAGCACCTGCACCTCCCTATGCACCTTATATACTCCGGTAGTGGAAGACGTCATCCTGAAAGACTCGCTGCAATCCTGGATGACAGCATCCGGCCCTTTCTGGGCGAAGGCCGTCGTGCCTGCCGCGAGAACGGCCAGAAGCAAAGCCCTTATTCTCATATTTTCTTAAGTACGATCGTTGAATTGTAGATGTCGGACAATCCTTCCCAGTAATCCCGCAGGGCGTTGTAGGATGTTTCCAGGACCCTGTTCACATTGCGGTTATAAGAATAGATCACCACCAGGGTGTTGCCGTTGAGCTGACGGAACTGGGCGGTTGCGCGGCTGTCGATCACATCGCAGGTAAGTGAAACGTTCCCGGGGAGGCTCTCCACTGCGTATCCCTCCGGAATAGTGAGGGTCATGCGGTAAACGATGTCTTCAAGAAAAGGGAAGTCGATGGGGGTGGTACGCTCGGGGTCCGAGAAATCGTTTGCGGAATGGTATTTTTCGAGGAAAGGACGCACATAGATATGATCTCCCGCCACCTGCGCATCGTATGTGAAACTGATGTTCGCGACGGCGGAAGGCCCCCATTCCTTATAACCCTTGAAATCAAAAGAAGATACTTCCACATCGAGATTCTTTTCAATCGATTCGATGGCCTCTTCTTCGTCTTTGAAAGTGTCAAAAGCGCTCTTGGATTTCATGGCGACCTGGTTGCTGTCGCTTATTCGCAACTGCCCGGAAACCACGCCGTCGGCCGAAACGGCGGCGATTGCCTGCTGTTTGCTGCTGTTCTTCTGCGAACCTATGGTCGATACCCAGCTGCCTTTGCCCGAAAGGTCGATCAGCCTGGCTTCCGGAACAAGCAGGTGCTCAGGCAGGATGTTCAGATATCCATACTGCGAAGCGAAATCGGAATAGTACTTCTTTCCCGAAGGAGTCGTTACCTGAAGAATCACGCTGTCGAATGAGTCGGCAGAAATGTGGAATGTTGCAAGGGCGCCATTGGTGCGGGATTTGACCAGCACCGGCTCGGCCTTGTATCCTATCCGGTTCAGGGCGCTGCCCATAACTCCGCAGAAGTCCGCCCTGTCGCCGCTGCCTTCCCGCACCGCCTTGTCGGTATTGGGGAAACGGGCCGTCGTCTTATTCCACTCTATCTTGCCTGCGACTATCTCGCGGACCTTGCGTATGACTTCCTCTTCATTCTCCAGTCCCTTCACAGCCGCCTCGATTTCATCGGCAAACGGGAGCTTTTTCTGGAATTCCTTCAGGAAACCTTCATCGACGAATTGCTTGTCGACATTCTCCCAGGTGGTGCTATAGTCCTTGAAATAGAGGAAATCCGGGATGTTCACGCTGCGAAGTTCGTAATGCACTCCAAGACGGGCCTGGTCGGGATAGTAGTTGTATTTCTCCCTCTTCAGGGCGGGCACGTCCCAGGCGGTATACTTGTCGGTGACGAAATTAACTCCCAGAGACGCACCATTGCTAAACACCATCGACTCGTTGCGACCATCCGTCACATTCGAATTGAACAGCACATAGCCGCTGGCCATCTTGTTGAAATTGAAATAGTTGGAGTAATCGACCACGATGCTGCCATAGTTCACTGGATAACTTCCCTGCAGGAAGATAGTGCCGACATCCCAAAAGCGGGAACTGGTGATGGTAAACTGGACTTCGACCACGGACCCGACCCTGACTTCCTGGGCAGAGAAAGACACTGTGTTCAGATTGTCGTTGTATTTTTCTTCGAACACAAGTTTCTTGGGGAGTTTGCTGACCACGGTCTTGCCTTCTTCAAGGTTATAGGTAGAAACCTTTATGCCGCTCATCCGTTCGTCGTGGGAATATATGTAGATCTTGTAATCGGCACAGTCTTTCCCGGCTTCCTTGAGAATCTTGTATCGTTCGGTCACGACCGTCTGCTTGCTGAAAGACAGTTTGGTGTCCATTGCGACAGTCACTTCTATATTCCTGAACAGAACCACTGCCGCGGCGGAGGTATCGGGAGCGTAAGAAACCATTTCCAGTTCCTCTTTTGAAATGTTGCCCGGCTTTTGATTGACCTTGATGCTCTGGGCTGTGGCTGTAATCTGGATGAATGACAACAGGATTGCGAATAACAATACTTTGTTTCTCATTATCGGAAAGTTTGAGTGTTATTGTGCAAATCTAACAAATATTATGCAAAAAAATGATTAACTTGCAGCATATTTAGAACCCCGGTTTATGGATATCAAACTCAAACAAAACTGCAAATACGCCCTCCTGGTTCCTACCAGCATGGGGCTCAGAATTACGCCTGAGAGCGGTCAGCCCGTTCATTCCAGCGATCTTTTCCACCTTCAGGCCACCAGCGCCGAGACCAACGTAGCAAGCATCTCTTCCTACCTCGGGCTTCCGGTCAAGGTACTCACCGCATTCGTGAAAGGCAGCCCCTTCGCACACTTCATCAAGGGCAACCTCCGCAGCCGCGGGATGGACTTCGAAGGTCCCGAGGTCGAGCAGGGCGGCCCCTGGGGATACCGCCACCAGATCAACGTGGCCGACAGCGGATACGGTTCCCGCGGCCCGCGCGTGTGGAACGACCGTGCCGGCGAGGTAGGCCGCACCCTCAACGTGAAGGACTTCGACCTCGAACGCATCTTCGGCGAGGAAGGAGTGCAGATCATCCATCTTTCCGGACTCATCGGCGCCCTCAGCCCGGACACCAGCCGCTTCTGCCTCGAACTTGCGCGCGCCGCGAAAAAGCACGGCACCCGCATCAGCTTCGACCTCAACTACCGCGCTTCCTTCTGGAAGGGCCGCGAGCAGGAGCTGCACGACATCTTCTCCGAGATCGCGAGCTACGCCGACATCCTCATCGGCAACGAGGAAGACTTCCAGCTCTGCCTCGGAATCGAAGGGCCTGAGGCCGGCGGAAAGGACATCGCCGCCAAGATCGACGGTTTCAAGGAGATGATACGCCGCGTGCGCGAGCATTATCCCAACGCGCAGGTCTACGGCACCACCCTCCGCCAGGTGAACAACACCAACAGCCATAACTGGGGAGCGATCCTGCTCGACGGCGAAGACTGGCACGTCATCCAGCCCCGCGAAATCCACGTGCTCGACCGCATCGGCGGCGGCGACGGCTTCGTGGGAGGCCTGCTCTACGGAATCCTACGCGGATGGAGCGGAGAGCAGTGCGCCCAGTTCGGATGGGCCAGCGGCGCCCTCGCCACCACCTTCCTGACCGACTACGCCCAGCCCGCCGACGAGGAGCAGGTCTGGAGCGTCTGGCAGGGAAATGCACGAGTAAAGAGATAGAGCCATGCTGTACTACGCAAGAGGATCCAAGACCGACGCCATCTCCCCCGAAGAGGTGCGCGCCGCGCTGAAGCAGGTATTCGACTCCATGGGCCCGAAGAAGCGCGTGCTGGCGATTCCGCCGGATTTCACCCGCTTCAACTCCTACGCGGGGCCCATCACGGAGATGGTCTACGATTATTTCGGGGACACCCTTACCGACGTGATGCCGGCTCTCGGCACCCATACCCCCATGACGGAGGAGCAGATCAAGACCATGTACGGCCACACTCCCCTGGACAAGTTCCGCGTGCACGACTGGCGCAACGATGTAGTGACCGTAGGCCGCGTGCCGGCTTCCTACATCGAAGAAATCTCCGAAGGGAAACTCCACTACGACTGGCCCGCGCAGGTGAACAAGCTCCTGCTGGACCCTTCCTTCGACCTCATCCTTTCGATAGGCCAGGTTGTGCCTCACGAGGTGGTTGGAATGGCGAACTACACCAAGAACATCTTCGTGGGAGTAGGCGGCAGCGAAGGCATCAACAAGAGCCACTTCATCGGCTCCTCCTACGGAATGGAGCGCCTGATGGGGCGTCCGGGAGGCCCTGTGCGCCAGGTGTTCGAATATGCCCGGCAGCACTTCATCCCGCAGCTGCCCATAGTCTATATCCAGACCGTGCTCGCGAAGAACCCGGATACGGGAAAGATGGATCTCAAGGGCCTCTTCATAGGCGACGACGCAGAATGCTTCCGCAAGGCCTGCGCCCTCTCGATGGAAACCAACTTCATAATGGTGGACCATCCCATCAAGAAGTGCATAGTCTATCTGGACCCGGAGGAGTTCAAGAGCACCTGGCTGGGCAACAAGAGCATATACCGCACCCGCATGGCGCTTGCCGACGGGGGCGAACTGATAGTGCTGGCTCCGGCGCTTCGGGAGTTCGGCGAAGACAAGACCATCGACGGGCTCATCCGTAAATACGGCTACAAGGGCACTCCGCACACCCTAAAGTGCACCGAGGAGAACCAGGACCTGCAAGACAATCTGGGCGCATCCGCCCACCTGATCCACGGCTCGTCCGAAGGCAGGTTCTCGATCACCTACTGCCCCGGTCCGGGAATGACCCGCGAAGAAATCGAAGGCGTGGGCTTCAAGTATTGCAGTTACGACGAGATGGTGGCCCGCTACCCCATCGACAAACTCAAGGACGGATGGAACACTATGCCGGACGGTGAGGAGGTCTACTACATTTCCAATCCCGCCCTCGGCCTCTGGGCGCATCCCGACAGATTCAAGGACTGATGAAAATCGTTTGTGATAACAAGATACCCTTCCTGCGCGGGGCCCTCGAGCCATACGCAGACGTAGTTTATCTCCCCGGGAAGGAGACCACCGCAGAGGTGGTACGCGACGCCGACGCCCTGATCACCCGCACCCGCACCCGCTGCGACGCATCGCTGCTGGAGGGTTCGTCGGTGAAGGTGATAGCTACCGCGACCATAGGATTCGACCACATCGACACCGCATGGTGCGAGGAGCACGGCATCATCTGGCGAAACGCCCCCGGATGCAATTCCTGGAGCGTGAAACAATACATCACCTCGCTCCTGGTGACCCTCGCGCGCAAGCGTGGCCTGACGCTTTCGGAGATGACTCTGGGAGTGGTCGGCGTGGGAAATGTGGGCAGCAAGGTGGCCGAAGCGGCTTCCATCCTCGGAATGAAGGTGCTGCTGAACGACCCTCCGCGCGAAAGGGCGGAAGGTCCGGGCGCTTTCGTATCGCTGGATCATCTCATCGCGCACAGCGACATCATCACCCTGCACGTACCCCTGCAGAAGGAAGGGCCGGACGCGACCTGGCATCTCTTCGACGCGGAGCGCATCGCGCAGCTGCGGCCCTCGCAGATTCTGATAAACTCCTCGCGCGGCCCGGTAGTGGATTGCAAGGCGCTGAAGGCCGCGCTGCAGTCCCGCTCCATCGCAGGCGCCTGCCTGGACGTCTGGGAAGGCGAACCGGAGCTTGATCCCGAACTTGTGGACCTGCTGGACATCAGCACTCCGCACATCGCCGGGTATTCCGCCGACGGAAAAGCCAACGGCACCACCGCCGCCGTCCGTACGGTTGCGGAGGTACTGGGCCTGCCGCTGACGGAGTGGACCGCCGCAGGCATCCCCGCTCCGGCGCAGAGCCTGTCCTTCGAGATCGACGCCGCGGGCAAATCCCTTCAGGACGTGCTCACGGAGGCCGTCCTCCACAGCTACGACATCTCCGCCGACAGCGCAGCGCTCCGTGCCGAACTCGGGGCCTTCGAGCGCCTTCGCGGCGACTATCCCGTCCGCAGGGAATTCACGTCTTTTACTGTTACTTTGAACGGCGGCACCGCCGAAATGGCAGACAGATTATCAAGATTAGGATTTAACATCAAATAGAATGACTCAGAAATCAGACATCGGCCTCATCGGCCTGGCAGTCATGGGCGAGAACCTCGTCCTCAACATGGAAAGCAAGGGCTTCCGTGTAAGTGTTTTCAACCGCACGGTTGAGAAAGTGGACAAATTCATTAACGGACGCGGAGCCGGCAAGAACTTCTACGGCGCCCACTCCCTCGAGGACCTGGTGCAGTCGCTCGCATCGCCCCGCAAAGTCTTCCTCATGGTGAAGGCCGGGCAGGCGGTGGACGACTTCATCGAGAAGCTCATTCCCCTGCTGGATCCGGGCGACATCATCATCGACGGCGGCAACACCCACTTCCCCGACACCGCACGCCGCACCGCATACGTGGAGAGCAAGGGTCTGCTCTACATCGGCACCGGAGTCTCCGGCGGAGAGGAAGGCGCACTGAAGGGCCCTTCCATGATGCCCGGCGGATCTCCCGCGGCATGGCCCTATGTGAAGCCCATCTTCC
>CAMOIZ010000047.1 GCA_946616385.1 uncultured Bacteroidales bacterium
AGGCGGCATCTTCTACCACGAGGGCTGTATTCTTGTCGAGCCTGAAGAAACCTTCAGACACGGTTACATTCTTTGGAGTAGGGACTATATCGAGCGTGGGTGCCGCGGCAAGTGGCATCACAAATACTGAAATGAAGACAAAAACCAATAATCTCCTCATGAAAAAACTACTTTTGAATCTTTATTTTCACCCATACCGGGCAATGATCGGATGCGACGGCTATCGTAGGATTATCTTCTTTTGTAATTACACCGCCATCCACGACACTGACTCTTTCTGCCTGGTCATTTGCATAAACAAAGATATAATCGATGCTTTTACGCGGATTGTCTGATGGATAAGATTTGGCATCAACGGACAATTGCTTCCAGTTTTTCTGCAGCTCGTTGATAGGATCGCTGCCTTTTTCACAATTGAGGTCGCCGGCCAGGAATACCGGTTTGCTTTCATTTCCGAACTCCTTGGCGGCCCAGTCCGTAATGAGCTTCACGCCCGTCAGCCGGTCTTCATTCGACTTATGGTCAAGATGCGTGGTACAGAAAACGAAATCTTCGAATTCAATTGCTCCCATAGATCTCGTTTCCCCTTCCCCTGTCCTTGGAATAACCACACGGGGAAACTTGTAGATTATATTCAGCTTCTTTTTCCAAACCATGCTGTTGCCATAGTCTGTCCTGTATGCCTGTATGAAATGAGATTCCCAATCGCTTCCAAGGATTCCGGCCAATTTCTGGGCCTGCTTGTCAGAGTATGTTCTCGAATAGAGCCAGTCGGTCTCATTCATGCCGCAGATATCAGCATCCACCGAAGTGATTATACTTGCAACTTCGGGATAAGACAGATGTCCCAGATCCGCTTCGTACTTGCGGAACGCTCCGACATTGTATGTCATCAGCGTATAATCGACGAAGACTGGCTCCGGCTCAGGCTCCGGTACGGGTTCCGGTTCAGGACTTT
This sequence comes from uncultured Bacteroidales bacterium, assembly GCA_946616385.1. Taxonomy (GTDB): domain Bacteria; phylum Bacteroidota; class Bacteroidia; order Bacteroidales; family UBA932; genus Cryptobacteroides. The sequence continues at coordinate 959 of CAMOIZ010000047.1, forward strand.
CCCCGTTTTTCGAGCAAGCCATCAATAATACAGAAAGGCAGAGAATCAGTGGTAAGGGCTTCATAACACTTCCGCGATTGTTTTTACGACAGCATTTGAATACACGGCGGGCATTTTATCCGAAAGAGGATAAGGTGCCTTGATATAGACATGCATCTGCTCCACTTCATATTCGTAGCCCTTGCGGACTTCGTATGCGCGTCCGGAAGGCAGGTAGGAGTTCTGTCCGTTGGTGTAGCCGGCGAAGAAGACCGTCCTGTCGGGGAAAGCGGCGCGGGCCTCCATCTGATACTCGCAGAAGGGCTCTCCGTCGCTGAAGAAGAACACGACGCCGTCGAGATTGAGCGCGTGGAGATGATATCTGAGTTTCGAAGGCACGGGGCCATTGTCGAAACGGGCAAGTATCTCTTCTTCCCAGCCGCGGACGTCATCCGCAAAGCGGGGGAAGACGGTCTTTGCCGCAGAGGCGAGAGAGTCGGCGTGACGCTTCACGACCTCGGGAGTGATGACATCGATCTGATAAGGCAGGTCGACGGTCTCGTTCACGAGCCTGAGCAGTCCGCGGGACTTCAACTTTTCGAAAGGAATGTCCACAAGGGCGTCGGCCAACTCCTTCCCGCACTGTTCGGCGTATGCCACATCCTTCGGACCCAAGGCCGGATCCATGTTTCCCGCGGCGCCGGTAAGCTGGAACACTTCCCCACCCCATGCCTCGGAAAGATACCTGGCATTCACCCCGGGATAATCCGACGACAGCAGATAGCTGCCGGGGCCCATGCAAACGGGATGGCAGGCGAAGTTGATTATGGAAACGACCGGCTTTCCTTTTTGCAGGAAGCGGGCCACATACACGTCGTGATCGGCGGGGCCGCCTTTTTCGCAGCGGTTGCCGTTGATCGTGCTGGCGCCCTTGCCAATTTCCAGCGTAAATGGCTGACCTTCAGCCTGTATCGCCTTTACGGCATTGGCAACCACGGTTTCTTTCATCCTGTCGGTCCAGGCCCTGTTGGGGCCGCCGGGCACGTTGCACCATCCTCCGGACCTGGGTGCGGAATGGGTGTGGATGTTGTGCATCAGGATGTTGTCCTTGGCGAGTCCGGATTTTTCCGCAATGGAGTTGCGGAGGGTGTCGGAAAGCGCCGGGGAGATCTCCATAAGGTCGTTGGAGATGATGCAGACCTTCTGTGTTCCGTCACCCAGCACGAGGCAATGGGTGTAGAGCTGCGAGTGGATACCGTCGTGAAGATGGTCGCGCGCGGCAAAACCGGCAAGCATGGTATGCTCGTCCCCGGTGGTAGAGATGTCTGCGGAGCAGTAGCTCATTTGCAGCCCGGCTCCCCGGCATCCGGAAAGGACGCCGAGGAGGCTGATGGCTGCGAATATGCGGAATAATGTTTTAATAGACATATCCTGGATTCTGGACGATTCTCTTCTGAGTCTTGTCGATCTCGGTCTGAGGAATAGGCATCAGATAGTTAGGATAATCTTCGGGATTCTCGACACCGGGAGTGTTCGTGCAGGTGATCTTGCCTGCCTCCGGATAATTGTTGCGGGAGGAGTTGGGGAACCACTTCTGCGTAGGTGAGATGGTAAGGCAGGCTTCGCCGTAGTCGACGGTGTAGGTCTTGCCCTTCCATACATAATTTACGAGATATGCAACGTTGCGGCCGTTGTTGCTGCCGATGTAAGCAGCGCTTTCGCCGGTGTTGGTCCAGTAGTAATTGCGGTTCTTGTTAACCTTGTCGGCGGGCTGTACGCAACGGTAGATGGTGTCCGTCTTGCTTCCCTTCTGAAGAAGGCAGGTGCGCATTCCGGCGAAAGGAACGTTCTCGTAGGTGGTAGCGATCTTGAGACGCCTGGTGTCGAAATAACGGAAGGACTCGAATGCGAGCTCGATACGACGCTCGTTCACCACTTCGTCCCAAAGGGCCGTGCCACCGTCGGTGACGTTCGGCATCATGACATCGGCACGGCTGCGGACCTTGTTGAGGTAAGTGCGGCATTCGTCTTCCTTGCCGAGGTTGTATGCTGCTTCAGCCAGGTTCAGGTACATTTCACCAAGGCGGAACCAAGGATAAACGACGTTTCCGATAAGGGACTCGGAAATGTACTTGTCGGGCATGTACCACTTGGTGAGACCGCTGCCACCGGTGTTGGTGAGGTGGATCTGGTCGCTGGCCTTCTTGGATGTGCTGGGTTCGGGTTTGCCGTTGTCGAAATCTGCAAGCTCGGTGTTCTCATAAAGGAGGTAGAGCTGGAGTTCCGTCTCGTTCTGGCCTCCGTCCTTGTCGGTCCACTTGTAGATCTTGGTAGGATAGATGATGCAGTGTTCGAAACGAGGGTCGCGGTTCTTGAAAGGACGGAGCGGATCATAGCCGGAACCTTCCTCGAAGATCTTCTTTCCGTTCTTCATCTCGTAATCGAGCCACATTGCCTGAGTGGGGTTGAAGCTTTCCCAGCCGCCGCCGCCGAAATCCATCAGGGAATAGAAGAGCTGAGCCTTGTGAGGCTGGCCGCTGCTTTGTACGAAGTACTTGCCCCAGATGATTTCCGGAGAGTACTCGTCGCGCCAGAATCCGTCGTAGGTGTCGTCCAGTGCATAAGCTCCGTCGACATCGGCACGGTCGCAGATGGCCTTGGCGGCATCGTAAGCTTTCTGCCACTTGTCCTTGGAATAAGCTCCGCGGAAGATGCCTCCTTCGGGGAAGGAAGGATCATTGAACAGAGGAGAAGCTACGATCAGGGTAAGACGGCTGCGGAGAGCGAGCACGCAGTCCTTGTGGACACGGCCGAGAGCGGTTGCACCCTTTTCGGGGAGCATGTCATAAGCCTTGTCGAGGTCGGCGTTGATGAAATCGACGCAATCGTCGAAGTTGGAACGAACATCCACGAACTCTGCGCTGAGGTCATCGAAAGGTTTATCTACCAGGACCACTCCGCCATAACGCTCGATGAGGTTGGTGTAGGCCCAGGCACGGAGGAAGTAAGCCTCTCCGCAAAGACGCTTCTTTCCTTCTTCGGTCATGGCCGAACCCTTCTCATTGACGTATCTGAGGAAATAGTTGAGCCTGTAGATATACTCGTATGCACGGTTCCATATATTAAGGAACGTAGTACGCGTGTTATGCGCCGGCCCGCCTTCATCCTGAGGGATGATGGAGCTGGGGGTCATGGATCCGTCGGCGATGTAACGGGTGGAAGTACCTCCATAACGGAAGAATCCTTCGTCGGAGATGCAACCGGTGTTACCTTCGGTGAAAGGATCGGGCAGGACCGTGTAGATAGCGTTGATGAAACTCTCCGCAAGTGCGTCGCTGTTGAATACCGCCTCCTCGGAAAGTTTGTCAAGAGGTTTCTTATCAAGGAAACCGTCATTGCAAGCGGCAAGCAGGGCCGCGGCAGCAAATATATAGAGTATCTTTTTCATATCTTGTACTGATTAGAAGGTCACTTTCACACCGGCATTGTAGATCTTGACCTGGGGATAGGTCTGATAACCTTCGTCGCTGGTCTCAGGGTCGATGGTCTTGAGTGCCGAGAAGGTGAGAAGGTTGTATCCTGCGATGTAGACACGGATGTTCTTGATGCCAACCTGATGACCGAACACGCGGCCGGGGAGGCTGTATCCAATTTCAAGGTTCTTCAGACGCAGGAACGCTGCATTCTTATAGTAGAAAGATGAACGGTAAACGCCGCCGTTGCCGATGTTCGAAGCGATACGCGGGTAATTGGTCTCGGTATTGTTCAGATTCCATGCGTTGATTGCGGCATCGTACTCGATGTTACCGGAAACAGGGTCGGTAAGAGGAGCGTAGTAGTAGCGCGCACGGGCCTGGCCCTGGAGGAGCAGTGACAGATCCCAGTTCTTCCACTGGAGGTCGCCGTTGATACCGTAGACAATCTGAGGCACGGCGGTAAGGTCGGAACGGAGACGGTCCTGGGAATCGATGATTCCGTTTTTGTCGAGATCCTTGAAGTAGAAATCTCCAAGGCCTGCACCTGCCATCTGAGGATGGGCTGCGATGTCATCGTGGCTCTTGTTGATGCCTTCCACCTGATAGATGAGGGATGCTCCCATGGGGTGGCCGGTACGGTTCATGTACTGGTGATTCTCGTCGTAAGGGGTCTCATCCATGTATTCGATGGTGTTCTTCGCATACATGATGTTGCCCGTCACGTGGTAACGCATCTGGCCTATCTTGTTCTCGTGATTGATCTGGAACTCGACACCCTTGTTGGATACAATGCCTATGTTCTCGTCGGGAAGGTTGGAGGTAAGACCCGTGTAGTAAGGAACGGAAGCATTGCGGGTGCAAAGGATGTTGGAACGGCGGGTGTGGAACACCTCGAATTCCCATCCGAAGAGGCCGTTGTAAAGGGATCCGTCGAGACCGAGGTTCCAGGTCTTCGCGACCTCCCATGTGATGAAGGGATTGGGAACTCCGTCAGGAATGATGTAGTTGACCTCCTTTCCATCGTAGAGGGCGCGGTAGGAGGTGCTGGTCGAGTACTTGTAGGTGGAAAGGTACTGGAATGCATCTACCTGGTCGTTACCCTGCTCGCCGTAAGAGGCGCGGATCTTCAGGTTGGTGATCCAGGGATAGTTGTCCTTGATGAAAGGTTCCTCGGAAAGACGCCAGCCGATGGACGCTCCGGGGAATTTGCCCCAGCGCCTGTCGGAAGGGAAGTTCTCGGAGCCGTCGAAACGGATGAGGGCCTGGAAGAGGTACTTGCTCTTGTAGTCGTATCCGACACGGGCGAAGAAGGAACGCCTTGCGGTTTCGGAAGCATATCCGTTTATCTTGTAGTAAGCCTTGTCGGCGTTGCCGGCGAAGAATTCGTCGAGGATGTCGGAGTCGTATTTCTCAATGGCACCGCTGAAATAGTCCCTGCGATAGTTGCTCTGCTCCATACCTGCGAGGGCGGTGACGTGGTGTCCGTTGAAATCGCGGTCGTAGTTGATGTTGGCGTTGAGCGTCACGGTGTGGTAGTTGTTCTGGCTTTCATTGAGGGTAGGTGTGGTGAACACGCCGCTGTCCCTCTCGCGGTAGGTCTCCGTGATTTCGTCGTAGGAGTAGCACGGCCAGTTCTTGCTCCAGTTCTTGTGGAAGTTGTTGTGAACGTCATACGCGAACACTGCATTCACGGAAAGGCCCTTGGTAATTGCATGAAGGTCGTAGTTTCCGCGGAACGTGGTGTTGATGGTGTTGTAGGTGGTGTTGTCGTAACCGGTCAGATCCTGCACGAGGGCCGCAGGGTTGGATCCGCTGCGAAGATATCCGTTGGGATAGTAAGGAGCGCTCGAAGCGTAGCGCCTTGCAGTGATGTAGAAGATACCGTAGCTGTCGGAAGGATAAGCCGAGTAGTTCTTGTGCTGCTGGCGGACGTTGAGGTCGAGGCCGATCTTGAAGTCGTCGGTGACCTGGATGTCGATGTTCGAGCGGACGTTGTACTGGTTGTAATTGGTAGCGGATTTCACGTAGATACCGTCCTGATACTGGCCGTTGAACTGCACGAAGTAGCTGACCTTGCCTGCACCGCCCTGGAGGCTGACTCCATACTTGTGCTGGTTGGAGCGGTTCTTGATGATAGCGTCGAACCAGTTGGTATTCGGGTAGTTGATGAGGTCGTCACCGTCCTTGTAATGCTGGATCTGCTCCTGGGTGTAGATAGCGGAAGCGCCGGTGATAGCACGGGCTGCGTTGTAAGCCTCGGCGAAGGTGACTGCGTCGGCCATCTTGAGGAGGCGCGTAGGCTGCTGTGCACCGTAGTCGTAGGTGAAGGTAACGCTGGGCTTGCCGTCGGTGCGGCCACGCTTGGTGGTCACGAGGATGACGCCGTTTGCGGAACGGGCACCGTAGATGGCTGCGGAGGCGTCCTTCAGCACGTTGACGCTCTCGATTTCTTCACCGGTAAGACGGGAGAATTCGTCGCCACGTCCGGGCACGCCGTCGATGATGATCAGAGGACTGTTGTTGCCGAGAGTGGAACGACCGCGGATGTACATGACTGCGTCGTCGCGTCCGGGCTCACCGGAACGGTTGTTGACGATCACACCGGAAACACGGCCGGCGAGACCCTGGGAGAGGTTCACCGAAGAGTTCTTCACAAGGGCGTCGCCGGAGGTGGTGGTGACGGAACCGGTCAGCGTAACCTTGCGCTGGGTACCGTATCCGATAGCCACGGCCTCTTCGAGCACCATCGCATCGTCCTTGAGGACGAAGTCGATCTGGGTGCGTCCGTCAACCTTGGTGGTCTGCTCTTCATAACCCATGAGGCTGGCGACGAGGGTGGCATTGGGCTGGACGCCGGTAAGGGTGTACTTTCCGCCGGCATCTGTCATCGAGCCATTCGTGCTGCCTTGAACATAAACCATTGCCCCGATAAGTGCTTCTCCTTTGGAATCGGAGACTACACCTTGCACTTTGATAGTGCGGTTCTGGGCACCTGCATTCAGGCCCGTGAACAATGTCAAAAGGCCTGCTGCGAGAAGCATCAGAAAAGATTTACTTCGCATATTGATAATATTGGTTACTATTTTATGGCTCAAATATACGGAAATAATTCCGCTCTGCAAACATTTTGCGCAAGTTTTTGTTTCGTTTTGTTTCGTTTTCTCTACAAAATTTTGCGCAAACGAAATTAATCGTTATATTAGAGTCGCTAAAACTGAATAACTATGACCAGCATTGCAGAACGCCGTAAATTCATACTCGACAACATTTTCCAGAACGGATTCGTGCGGGTGGCCGACCTGGCAGACGCCCTGCAGGTGACGCAGACCACCATTCGCAAGGACCTCACCTACCTTGAAGGCCAGGGGCTTCTCTACCGTGCATACGGCAGCGCCCTGCCCACCACCGCGCAGGTCATGGACATCAGTCTCAACACCAAGAAGCTCATCAATTTCAAGAAAAAGCAGAAAATCGCCGTGAAGGCCATTTCGATGCTCCAGGAGAACGACTCCATCATAATGGGGGCCGGTTCCACCCT
>CAMOIZ010000048.1 GCA_946616385.1 uncultured Bacteroidales bacterium
GTGGGCTTCCCGAATGCCGGCAAATCCACCCTGCTCGCGACCGTGACTTCCGCGAAGCCGAAAATCGCGAATTATGCATTCACCACTCTCGAGCCCAATCTCGGTATAGTCAAATACTACGACGACAGATCTTTCGTGATCGCCGATATTCCCGGAATTATCGAAGGAGCGCATGAAGGCAGGGGAATAGGCGACAGGTTCCTGCGTCACATCGAGCGCAATTCCGTGCTTCTGTTCATGGTTGCGGTAGATGAAGACGACATTCCCGGGACGTATGCCACTTTGCTGAACGAACTTAAGCTCTATAATCCGGAACTTCTTGTGAAAGAGAGGGTTCTGGCCATTACCAAGTGCGACATGATCGATGCCGGAATCGAGAAGGAGATAGAACCTTCGCTGCCGAAAGACCTGCCGCATGTGTTCATATCCTCGGTCAGCGGAGAAGGCATCAAGGAACTCACTGATACGCTTTGGAGGGCGTTGCAGAAATGATACTCGAAAGCGGACTCGTCATGGCGTTGCGGGATGCCGACCGCGCTGCCACACTCGCGATCAACGACTTCGACAGTGCGTTTACCGATGCCGTGATGCCGTGGCTGAGCAACCGTTTCGTTTGGATTCCTCTCTATCTGCTGCTCTTCTGGTTCATCTGGAAGAGGGTTGGCGCAAAAAAGGCCGTCGTCATACTTCTGGCTGTGGCTCTTTGCATGCTTGCCATCGACCAGTTCGCAAATCTCGTGAAGGATTCGGTGGAACGCTACCGTCCGTGCTGGGACGATTACATGCTCGGCAACGGACTCAAGGTGCTGGAAAAGAAGGGCGGAAAATACGGTTTCTTCTCCGCCCATGCCGCCACGACGGCCGGGTTGGCCGTGGCCGTTATGTATTTTCTTAAGGAGCACTGGGGAAGAGGCTCCCGATACAGGGTACTTGCCTGGTGTTTCGCCTTCTATGTCGTAGGGGTCAGCATCAGCAGGGTGTATGTAGGCAAGCATTTTCTGGGCGACATCATCGTTGGAGCATTGGCGGGAATGATTATTGCACGTGCAATATCCTGGTTGGTACGGTGGGTAGTTACCAAATATTTTGCTAAATTTGTAGATTGACAGTATTCTACGTATGGGAAAGATAATAGCGATAGCAAACCAGAAGGGCGGCGTGGGCAAGACCACGACGGCCATCAATCTCTCGGCGTCCCTCGCAGTGCTTGAGAAGAAGGTTCTCATTATCGATGCGGATCCTCAGGCAAACTCCACTTCGGGCTTGAACTTCTCGCCGGACGACGGCCAGAAGCGCACACTCTACGAGGTCATGATCGGGGAGATCGGCATCGAGGACGCCCTAATCCAGACCGAAATGTCGGGCCTGCACCTGGTTCCTTCGCACATCAATCTCGTCGGAGCCGAAATCGAAATGCTGGAAGTGCCTCAGCGTGAATCGGTGCTTAAGAGGGTCCTGGAACCCATACGCGACAATTACGACTACATCGTCATAGACTGCTCCCCTTCGCTGGGCCTCATCACCGTGAACTGTCTTACTGCAGCCGACTCGGTGATCATTCCCGTGCAACCTGAATTCTTTGCACTTGAGGGCCTTGGGAAACTTCTCCAGACCATTCGTCTGGTCCAGGGAGGAGCGAACCCCAACCTTACGATCGAAGGCTTCCTGGTTACCATGTTCGACGGCCGCACCAAGGTGCACACGCAGGTGGTCGCCGAACTGCGCGAGCATTTCAAGGAAATGGTTTTCCGCACTATCATCCAGCGCAACATCCGCTTGAGCGAGGCTCCCAGCCACGGAAAGCCCATCATTCTGTACGACATCATGAGCAACGGCGCCAACAACTATATGAGCCTGGCGGCCGAGGTGCTCGAAAGAAATGGAGAAAAACGCAATGAGCAATAAAGAACCCCGTGGGCTTGGCAAGGGCCTGGGCGCCCTTCTTGGCGAAGATATCAACGTCGACCAGTTCCGCAAGCCGGTAGGCTATGTGAACAAGGAAATCGCAGGGGCGCGTCCCAAACAGGATTCTTCCGATGTCCTCCGTATTCCTGTAGAGAATGTGGAGGCCAACCCTTTCCAGCCGCGCATGGCGTTCGACCAGGATGCTCTTGAAGAACTTGCAGCATCGATACGGACTCTGGGGCTTATCCAGCCTATCACGGTCCGCAAAGTGTCCGACGGCCGTTATCAGATCATCAGCGGTGAGCGCCGCTTCAAGGCCTGCCGCATGGCTGGAATGTCGATGATCCCTGCGTATGTACGCGAGGCTGACGATCAGGGAATGCTGGAGATGGCTCTCGTGGAGAACATTCAGCGTGAGAACCTGGATCCTATCGAAACTGCCTTGAGTTTCCAGCGCCTGATCGACGAATGCAAGCTCACCCAGGAAGCTATGGCCGACAGGGTGGGGAAGAAGCGCGCCAGCGTCGCAAATACGCTGCGTCTTCTCAAACTCCCGGTAAAGATCCAGCACGACCTCAAGGTCGGGCTGCTGAGCGTAGGCCACGCCAAGGCCCTGCTCAGTCTTCCCGATGCCCAGTCGCAGGAGAAGTTCTGCGATCTCGTGATCAAAGAAGGGCTTTCCGTTCGTGAACTTGAAGAACTCGTGCGCAAATACCTGAAGGCTCCTGCAAGCCGCAAGCCTGCTCCTGCCCAGACCGAACTGCCCGCAGAGTATACCCGAATGCTGTCTCATATCGGCAAATTCTTCTCAAACGATATTTCCGTCCGCAGGACTGCCTCGGGCAAAGGGACCATGACGGTCAAGTTCGCATCCGACGAAGAAGTGCAGAAGTTCCTGGAGGCCCTGGAGAAAGCGGATATCTGATGAAACGTCTGCTTTGCATAATCGCATTTTTGCTACCGGTCCTCGCCGGCAGTTTCTCCGCCAGTGCACAGTTCAAGGAAGAAGCCTTCAATCAGAGTTATAACGACGACCCTGATTCTCCTTCCGACAGCACAGACGTTCTGTTCTCGTTCAAGGAACTTTTTAGGGGAATCGCGCACAAGAACCCCTTGAAGCCGGGGACCATGTTGGTCGGCTCAGTCATGATGCCGGGCACCGGACAGATTTACAACAAGGATTATTGGAAACTCCCCATAGTTTATGCAGGACTGGCCGGAGGAGTTGCGGGAGGCTTTTATTTCAAGAGTCAGGACAACAAGAAAGCGGCGAATCTGTGTTTCGCCGCGGCAGGACTCACTTACTGGGGAATGATGCTCGACGAGATCATTTCCTACGACGCCGAATATCCCAGCGCCGGAAAGGCCACCATTTATTCAATACTGGTACCCGGTCTCGGACAGATATATAATGGGGAGGCTTGGAAACTTCCCATCTACTGGGGCGGCATGTTGGGAGCAGTTCATTTCTACACCCTTAACAGGACCAACTATCAGCGCTTCCGCCGTATTTACAGGGAAGCGACCGATACGGAGACTCCATATACCGGCCCCATATCGGGAGAAACGGCATTGTACTACAGGAATATCTACAGGCGCTACAGGGATTATTCCGTTCTGGCCATCGCAGGTTTTTATCTGCTCCAGGTGATTGATGCGAACGTTTTCGCATATATGCACGACTTCAATATTGCGGACGACCTCGCCATGTCGGTGAAACCGGCCGTGATTCTACCCGACAACAGCTATGCTTTCGCTCCGGGGAACTCCGCCTTCGGACTCAGCGTGGGATTCAAATTCTAGATGCCGATGAAGAAAGCTGTCCTGTCCGTCATCCTCATGCTGGTTTTCATCCCTTCATGGGCGCAGAGCAAAAAGGCCCTGAAAGCAGAAAACGAGGCATTGAAGAAGGAATTGTCGGAGGCCCGTGCGCGTCTCGACAGCCTTCTTTCCAGTCTTCAGGCAGTCGAAGCCGAGGGAATGGAGGAAGCGGAAGAGGCCGCCGGGGCGCCAGAATTTTCAGCAGAACTGTCCGACAGTCTGATGGATGTATGGTACCGTCAGCGTCTCAGTCCGGATTTCCGCGGGAACGGCGAACTTGACATGGATGCCGTTCATTTCAGCACCAATGTCCCGGACGAGGAACTGATGCGGCGCCTGAGCGCCATGAATGCGTACATCACCATCCCTTTCAACGAGACGGTAAAGAATTACATGATCCTCTACTCCGAGAAGATGCCCCGGCACATGTCGGACATGATGGGCAGGAGCCTTTATTATTTCCCCATCTTCGAGGAGATTCTTGCAAAATACGGCCTGCCGCTGGAACTCAAGTACATGGCCATTATAGAATCCAACCTGAATCCGGTGGCGGAATCGCGTGCCGGAGCCATGGGAATATGGCAGTTCATGTACCGCACGGGAAAGCTCTATGGGCTGAAAATCAACTCGTTCATGGACGAGCGTCTGGATGTGGAGAAATCGGCGGATGCCGCGGCACGCTATCTTCGCGATGCCTACAATGTTTTCGGCGACTGGAATCTCGCGATCAGTTCCTACAACTGCGGCTCCGGCAACGTGAACAAGGCGATCAAGCGTGCCGGAGGCAAGATGGATTTCTGGAGCATTTACCCCTATCTTCCCCGTGAAACCCGCGGTTATGTGCCCGCCTTCATAGGCGCCATGTACGCCTTCCATTATGCCAGGGAATACGGCCTGCAGCCCTCCGATGTGGGAATGCCTGCCAAGGTGGATACTTTCGAGATCCGCCGCAATCTTCATTTCAAGCAGATAAACGAGGTGGTCGGCGTGCCGATGGAGACAGTGAAACTTCTCAATCCGCAGTACACCCACGACATCATCCCCGGAAACAGCGGAACCTGCATCCTGAATCTGCCATACTCCTGGACCGGACCTTTCCTTGCCGCGGACCAGGATTCCCTGTATCTGCACAGGGCGGGTGAACTCCTGAACGCCCAGGTGCTCAAGAACATCGAAGAGAGCGGGGGAGAGACCCGCATCGCCTACAAGGTCAAGAGCGGAGACTATCTCGGCCGGATTGCACAAAGAAATCACTGCACAGTGGCTCAGCTCAAAAAATGGAACCATCTGCGCAGTGACAAATTGCGTGTCGGGCAGATACTCTATATCTACCGCAGGTAAACTTAGACTTTCACCTTTTCCTTTTTTCCACTCTTGCGGCTGCGTTCGGCGGCGAAGCCCATCACATGGCTTTCTATCGACACGTCGATGGTGCTGGAAAGTCTGGAGGGATCCTGATGCGCCACTGCTTCCACGAAGTCGCGTGCAAGCGCAAGGTCGCCTCCGCCGTGACCGGCGTCCTTGTATTCGGGGATGTCGGAAATCTTCTTGTCCCAGACCTGCTGCTTGCGGGTACGGAAATCGGTTACGGTGAACTTGCTTCCGTCGCCTTCCAGATAGCCTGTAGTGCCCATGATACGTGTCTTGCGTCCACCCCTTGGCGAGAATGCCTCCATGGAGAATGCTGCGGTCACTCCGTCTTCGAACACCATCTCGGACACGTAGTGGTCCGGCTGGTCGTTGTCGCAATGATAGACGCAGCGGGCGTAGTTGTCGTATGCAGGGTCCTTGAGCTTGGCCATGATGCTGTCGACATCATTCTTGCCGTTAAGATCGAATACGTAAAGATGGGCTTTCTTGCGGGTGTAGATGTCGATTGCGGAATAAGGGCATGTGGCTTCGTGAGGGCATCCGTCCGTACATTTGAGTGGAGCGCCTTCTGGAGCGTTCTCCTTCTTGAAAAGGTGCAGGCCGCCGTCGGCGACTATGCTCTTGCAGGGCTTGTCGATGAGCCAGCGCAGCATGTCGAGGTCGTGGCAGGATTTTGCGAGGATGATGGGAGTGGTCTCCTTGGAACTGCGCCAGTTGCCGCGGACGTAGGAATGTGCCATGTGGGCATACTGGATCGGCTCCATGTGCTGGATGCTCACGATATCTCCTATTGCACCGCTGCGCAGCACCTCACGCATGGCGATGAAGTAAGGAGCGTAGCGCAGCACATGGCATACTGCCACTATCCTGCCAAACTTCTTTGCCTGGGCGAGGATTGCACGGCACTCCTTTTCTGTCTGTGCGCAAGGCTTTTCGAGCAGAACGTCGTATCCGAGTTCCAGAGCCTTCATGCAGGGCTCGAAGTGACGGTCGTCCGGAGTGGCGATCACCACTGCGTCCGCCAGCTTCCTGCCCGAGGCGAATACCTCGCGGAAGTGGCCGAACCGCATCTCGGGTGCCACTCCATGCTTGTCGGACAGGAACTTGAGCCGGTGATCGAGAATGTCGGAGACACCCACGATCTTCATGGCTTCGGGGAACAAATCTGCATATTTCGAATAAGTTTTACCGCGACTGCCGGCGCCGATGATGATGACGCTGACGGGTTTGTCGACATCAGCTCTCAGCGACCTGATGGGAAGGTTGATGCTGTTGAGGTCGTTCCCGGTATTCTCGGAGAACTCCATGAAAGCCTTGGCGGACGAAGTCTGTCCGCTCAAGGCTGTTCCTGCGGCAAGGAGGCCTGCAGATCTCAGAAAGTCCCTGCGTTTCATGGTGATTATGCCATAAGGGCGCCTACGAGGCCGAGAATTGCGTAGAATTCAGGAAGTGCGGCATAAATCAGGGTCTGCACGAAAACTTTGTCGTGCCCCTGGCTGATGCCTACGATGCCGTTTGCGCAAACCTGTCCCTGACGGATGGCGGAAATCATGCAGACGAGACCTACGGAGAGACCCACGCCGAATACGGTAGCGGGATTCTCCATGGCGCGCATCATGAAGAATGCGACGAAGCCGTAGATACCCTGTGTTGCGGGCAGTGCGGAAAGCACCATGTAGTTTCCGGATTTCTCCGGGCGCTTCTTGAGACCGCCTTCTGCTGCGTTGCCTGCGATTGTTGTTCCGATTGCGGATCCGATACCGGCGAGTGCAAGTACGAGTCCAAGTCCGAGATAACCTAAAATAAGTTCCATAATTTGTTGATAGTTATTTGTTTATTATTTTTTTAAAGGATTGTAATTGCGCCCCGCGGCTTCGTATCCGGAGTTCTTGAAGAATTCGAGGAAGTTGAGTCGCAGGGGGTGTACGAAGGCGCCCAGGACGGCCATCGCTATATTGAGGGTATGTCCCACGAGTACGATCAGGATAAAGGGAATCCACATCCCTATGCTGCCGCCGTCGCCGAGCACCATGCTGCCTATGTCGTTGAACGCTTTGCCGAGCATGCTGCCAGCAAGGCCGAGGGCATAGAGGCGGAGGTAGCTCAGGACATCGCCGAGAAGACCGGTAACCGTGTTGTAAGTCTCCCAGAGCCCGGAGCCGATGTTGGCCAGCGGATTGCGATGAATGTCATTCAGGAGGAAGATCCCGATAGCCGAGAGCACGCCGAGCACTATTATTATGGTCTTGGTGATGCCCTTGTCGATTACACCCAGCAGGGCGAAGGTTCCGACGATTACGCCGCCCACGATCAGCAGGGTCCAGCCCCAGGTCCCGAGGGAATTCGCGAAGCCGTTCTGCTTGGTGGCGGTGTAGGTCTTGACGACCATCGCAATGCACAGGTGAACTATACCCACGATCAGCGAAAGTACCATGGTGCCGTCGTATCCGGCAATCTTCGAGGGCAGGAAAATACCTTTTATGGGCTGGAACATCTGCCACTGCGCGATATCCATGCTGAAGAAGGTATGGAACAGGAAACCTATCACGGTGGTGGCGACGCCGAGAGTCACTACCAGGGGCGAAAGGTCTCCCAGCGCCTTCTTGAGTCCGAGACCGAGGGCGATCAGGATGAGCCCGTAGCCGGCATCTCCCATGCAGAATGCAAAGAAGAGCATGAAGAATACGGCAATGTAGGGGGTGGGGTCGAATCCATTGTAGGCCGGGCGGCCGTACATGTCGGTGAGCACCTCGAACATCTTCACGAACTTGTTGTTCCTGAATTCGATAGGCGGATTGTCTTCAAGCACCGCTGCATCCTTGAACCATACCAGGTTCATGGCGTCGA
>CAMOIZ010000049.1 GCA_946616385.1 uncultured Bacteroidales bacterium
ACTCATCTAACCACATAATTAATAACACTAAAACTAATAACCAATAGGTTGAAGGGGAAGAACTCTCACTTACTCAACCCGGGTACAAAGGTACTACAAAAATTTGGAATTGCAAATATTTTTTAAAAATTTTTGAAAAAATTTAAAAATCGTCTGAAATTTGGTCCCTCTTAAACCGAAAACAGCCAACCATAAAATGGAAGGCTGTTTTGAGGTGCGAAGCGGAATCGAACCGCTGTACCAGGTTTTGCAGACCTGTGCCTAACCGCTCGGCCATCGCACCGTTGGGACTGCAAAGATAGAAATATTTTTTGAATTCCTAACAGGGATCCTGCACTTTCTTCACGCGGCCTGTCAGCCATATCATATAAAGCCATACGACGGCGATGGCGATTATCGCTGCGATCTGCGATCCGCTTATGTCGCGTATCCAACCGAGTACCGGTGGCAGTATGGCTCCACCTATCAGGCCGACTATCAGCAGGGCGGACACTTCGTTGGCTTTTCCGGGGGCCTTGCGCATTGCAAAAGAGAATACTATTCCGAACAGATTCGCATAGCCGATTCCGAAGATGCAGACGGCAATCAGGGTGGGCACAAGGCCGATATTCCCGAAAACGGCCAGCAATACAAGCCCAAGCAGGGCAAGAGAGCATCCTGCGGCGAAGAACTTCTTGTCGGAGACCTTCAGCAGCAGCGCTCCCCCGGCGAACGCGGCAATCGTACGTGCCGTGAAGTAGATGCTGTTGCACAGATTGGCCTTTTCGGTGGTCAGCCCGAATTCGTCGGTCACGAGACGTGGAAGCGTCATGTTCACGGCCACGTCTGCCGCAACCAAGACCACGATTCCCCAGAAGAATGCGAGGATGTCCTTGTCGCCCAGAAGCACGAGGGTATCCTTGAATCCGACCTTCTTCTGCTCGCGGGGCTGCTCTTCTATCGGAGTCAGCCAGAGCCAGATCAGGCCCAGCAGCGAAAGCCCGGCGTAAATCAGGAACAGCAGTTGCCATTTTCCCAGCACGGTGGCCGTCCAGAGGGCGATTACCGGCGCAACAATGCTCCCGAAGGCCTTGGTGGCCTGCCCGAAGGTGATTGTAGAGGTCACCCTTCCGGGATCCACGACGTCGGTCACCAGAGGATTCATGGCAACCTGCAGCACGGTGTTTCCTATGCCTATCAGCGAGAACGCGATCAGCACGGATGCAAAGCTGTAATAAAAATAAGGAAGCAGCAGGGCCGCTACGTGAAGCGCAAGGCTCAACACCACCATCTTCTTCCTCCCCCACTTGGTGAGCGCCATTCCCACTGGAATCGACAGCAGGAGGAACCAAAGATAGCAAGACAGTGAAATGGTGTTCACCATTCCGTCGGACATGTTGAAGTCGGCTCGCACATTGTTCGTAACCAGCCCGATCATGTCGATGAATCCCATGGCGAGGAAGCCGAACATGACGGGCAACACGAGTGAGAGAGAATTATTCTTCAATTGCATGGATCAGTATGTGTATTACTTTTATGTGGATTTCCTGGATGCGGTCGGAATAAGGAGCCGCAGGGGCGCATACGGCGGCATCGGCCATCTCTGCAAGAGGATTGCCGGCCGGTCCGGTGAGAGCCACAACCTTCATAGCTTTTTTTCTGGCGCTTTCCGCAGCCTTCAGGACGTTTGCAGAACTTCCGCTGGTGCTGATGCCCAAAAGCACGTCGCCTTCGTTTCCCACGCCTTCCACATAGCGTGAGAAGGCTTCTTCATAGCTGAAGTCGTTGGCCGTGCATGTAAGATATGCAGGGTCGTTGATGGCTATCGCAGGCATACCAGGGCGGTTGTGTCTGTAGCGTCCTGTCAGTTCCTCGGCAAAATGGGTTGCGTCGCAGAGCGAACCGCCGTTGCCGCAACTGATTATTTTCTTGCCGTGGCCGAGGGCATCCTTGCAGATCCGTGCAGCTTTCTCTATCGACTGGAGCGTGTCCGGATCCGCCAGAAAACGCTCCAGCTCGTCCCTGGCCTCAAGAAGGTCGTGTTTTATTATTTCCAACATATTGCTATCGTTCAATGGCAGCGGCGAGCGAGAGAGCGGCTACATCGCCGATGGCCTCGCCGAGTTCTGCGGGTTTCACCTGGCATACGGCGGCAGCGCCGGGAAGGGCGTCGCGGTCGATCGCGGCCTGCATGAAAGGCCGGATCAGTTCTTCGGCCCTTACGAAAATACTTCCGATGGCAATCACCTCGGGGTTCAGCATGTCGATCACCATGGCAAGGGCCCGGCCCAGATATGTGGCGGATGTGCGGTAGATGCTCTTTGCGAGTTCATCCCCTGCTTTGGCGGCCTCGGCCACGGTTTTGGCAGTTATAGCAGACAAATTGCCATCGGCGCACCACGCCACCTTCTCCCCCATCATCAGTTTTTCTTTCACGGCGCTTGCGGCTAGCTGGGCGATGCCTCCGCCGCTGGCGAATCCTTCTACCGAACCGGCCTTTCCGTAGCCCACAGGGCCGAATTCCGAAAGCCGGATATGTCCGAGTTCGCCGGCATTGTCGTTGGTGCCCGAGTAGAGTTTGCCATCAAGCACCAGCCCTGCTCCCAGTCCGGTGCCGAAGGTGAGGAACACCATGTTGCGGGTGCCCTTCCCGGCGCCATACTTCCACTCCGCAAGGGCGCAGGCGTTGGCATCGTTCTGCAGTGCGGCGGGGATTCCGGTAGCGTCCTGCACCAGTTTCACTATAGGAATATTGTCCCACCCCGGAAGATTGGGCGGCGACATCACGATCCCCCTGCGGCTGTCCAGCGGTCCTCCGCACGAGATACCTATACCATTGGTGTTGCCAGAATCGAGTTTGTGCTTACGGCACATCTCCTTGAGTTCAGAAAGGATATTGGCAATGGTGCCATTTACCTCAGTGGTTTCGAATCTGGACTTGTCGATGATCTCTACACTGCCGTCAGTGTCTTTGCCGTAAATGACGGCGCATTTGGTGCCGCCGATGTCTATTCCAAGAAGATTGGTCTGCATATATGCAAATATAAGTTTTTTTCGAAATAAACAACTAACTTTGTGACCGGCTCCATCATAAACAGAATCAGAGTATGAAAATAAAGAAAAGAAAAGTCAGGCATGCCGCCATATTCTTTATCTGCTGGTTTGCCCTCCTGGTCATTCTGGTTGACGGCGTTCTTGAATTCCAGACGCTGGTCGACTTTTTCGGCTCATACATCCTTGTAGAGATTACTCTATTGCTTCTGGTGATTCTTCCTACCGTGGCAGTTTATTTACTCACCAAGGAACGGTAAGCGTTCTTCCGACGGCAAGCAAAAGAAAACCAAGGACTTAAGTTATACCTTAAATCCTTGACCTTGTGGAGTATAGGGGATTCGAACCCCTGACCTACAGATTGCGAACCTGTCGCTCTACCAACTGAGCTAATACCCCGGGTCCTGCCGAAGCAGGACTTCAATACCGTTTCCGGTCGCAAATATAATTATTTTCTTCCGATTGTGAATTCAAAGTGATAATTTTGGTTGCTCCAAAGGGTACGGCTGGCTTCGGGTTTGGCGCCCCAGCTGTCGTAACCGCCGACGCCGGTCATTGCGCCGTCGATGCAGAGCTCCACATAATCACGCACGGGAATATCGTTCACATGGCCCCAGATGCGGCTGCCGTCTTCGTTTCGGGGATCAAGGTCTTCGATCGAAGCGCGAAGGGCGTTGAATTCGAAGGTCTTGTCGCCGGCAAGCACGCGGGCTTTGCCGATTTCAAGCCAGTCGCAATCGGTATGGTGTCCGCTTTCCTGCGGGCGTACGTAAGGATAGAGCGATGCCTCCGCACTCCCCTCATATAGACCGAGGAAGGCAGCGGTATTGCGGTCGATGTAGTTCTCCACAGGCCCGCGGCCGAAGTAGCGGAACTTGTCGGCGGAAGCTTTCATGCGAGTGCGGAAACCGATGCGGGGCACTTCCTGGGCTTCTTCTGCGGAACCGTGGAAATCGCTTGTGATGCGCAGGTCGCCGGCATAGCTGAGGCGGTAGGCCACGGTGATGTCGCAACCCTTGGGAAGGCTGTATTCTATGTAGATGCAGGCCGCATTCTCTTCCTGTTCAATGTCGACATTGCGGACTACGGGATCATTCTTCCATTCGGCTCCGCGCACGGGATACTTGTTGCCCCAGTCGTTGTCGATGGGGGCACGCCAGAAGTTGAGCTTCAGTCCGAAGTCCTTGTCGAACATGTTCCTGCCACGGCTCTTGAAGGAGATCACCTGGCCCTTGGCAACATCCATGACCAGTTTGGAACGTTTGCCCTTGAGAGTGACGATCTCTCCGTTTGCGCCGGTTACCTTGCACTTGACTTCGCCTGCGAGCTGCTTTGCCAAAGGAGCATCCGCACGCACCAGAACCACCTGGTCCGAAGCCAGCAGGCAGTCCTCGTCCAACTCGGGCTGGGCACCGGCATTGCTTGCATAGAAGTTGATGTACCAGCTATGGTCCATCGCCATCGAGGGCAGATCGATCTTGAAGGTCTCCGAGCCCTGGGGAGCTGTGCTGAAGTGCAGGTCGCCTTCGGAGACCACTTCGCCGTCGCAGAAAAGCTTCCAAGCGAAATCATAAATGTCCAGTGAACGGAAGTAGTTGCGATTCAGTACCTTGAACTCTCCTGGAACGGCTCCGGCGCTGATTTCCACGTTCTGATACCAGTGCTTGATTTCCTCTGCTGCTGGATGCGGATCGAGGTCGGGATTGACTACGCCGTTGCAGTTGAAATTGCGGTCGGCGAACCACTTGGCGGGGTCCTTCTCAATGTCGCCGTAGTCGCCGCCGTAGGTCCAGTACTTGCGGCCCTGTGCATCCTTGACGGCAAGTCCCTGGTCCACCCAGTCCCAGATGAAACCGCCCTGCATGCGCGGATGACTGTACATCACCTGCCACATAAGGTCGAATGAACCGTTGGAATTGCCCATTGCATGCGAGTATTCGCAACTTACATAGGGTTTGAGGCAGGGATTGTCGTCCCTCTCGAACACCAGGTTGGTGATCTTCGGATACATGGGGCAGTGGATGTCTGTGCCTTCCATTCCCTCGGTACGCTCGTACAGCACGGGACGGTTCATTTTCCCTTCCTCAAGGCCTTTCAGGAGTTTGTAAGTGCCGAGGAAGTTCACGCCCATACCGGCCTCGTTGCCCAGCGAAAGCAGGGTGACGCAGGGGTAGTTGCGCGTGCGCATATACATGTTGAGAGTGCGGTCCTTGTGTTTGGTGAACCACTCGGCATGCTTCGCGAGCGACTTCTCGCCGTAGCCCATTCCGTGGCTTTCGATGTTGGTCTCATCGTACACATAGAACCCCAGGCTGTCGCAGAGTTCGTAGAACGCGCGCGGCTGAGGATAGTGGCAGGTGCGGATGGCGTTCACGTTGTGCTCCTTCATCACCAGCAGGCTCCTGCGGATGTAGTCGCGGTCGGTGTAATGGCCCGTGAACTCATTGTGTTCGTGCATGTTGACGCCCTTGAACTTGATGGGCTGGCCGTTGAAGTAGAAGATGTCTCCCTTGATCTCCGTGCGGCGGAAACCCACGTCGAAGCGGGCGTACTCCCCTTCCTTCTCGAGCACGAGAGTGTAGAGTTCGGGGGTCTCGGCACTCCACTTGCGGACCGAAGGAATCACACCCTTGAAAGGCACCGTGCCCTCGGCCACCTTGCTTCCGTCCTTGTCGAGCAGGCAGAAATTCGTGCCTTCGTTGGCGTAGAGGCGGAAATCACCGTTTGCATAAGAGTCGTCAAGCGTGGAGACCACCTCGAAATCGAAGTCCTGCCTGATCTTCTCGGAAGAGAGATAAACGTCGCGCTCGATTCCGCTGATGCGCCAGAAATCCTGGCACTCCAGCCATGAACCCGTGCTCCAGCGCGTCATGCGCAGCACAAGTTCATTCTCCCCGTCCTTGAGGTAAGGGGTGATGTCGATGCGGGCAAGGTCCTTGGAATCCTCGCTGTAGGCGATCTGTTTCCCGTTCAGGATGGTGTACACGCCGGATTTCACACCGCAGAGGTTAAGATACACCTCGCGTCCCGCCCATTCGGCAGGCACGGTGAAGTTCCTGCGGTAGATACCCACGGGGATGTCGTCCGGAAGAGTCGGGGGCTGAGGATCCACGGGCGCGAACTCATAGGGGATGTTCACGTAGATGGGAATTCCCCATCCCTGCACTTCCCAGTTGCCGGGGACCTTGATCTTGTTCCACACCTGCCCTTCGAGGCTGGCGGGAACCTGCTTTTCGGAATCGAAGTAGAGGAAGTCCCATTCTCCGTTCAGACTGCGGTAGAACGGGCTCTGCTCGATGTTATTCTTGATTGCAGCTTCGCTCGTGGGGAAGAAGACCACTTCTGTGCGTTTCTGCTGTGCATTTACGGATGTCGCGTTGATGTCGCGATGCAGCGGAAGGATGTCCGCTGTGCCGGGCGAGACTGCCGTGGCAAGAGAAATCAGAATGGTTAGTAGTTTCATATCATTGTTTGTTCTTCGTGTCGATTATGATTGTAACAGGGCCGTCGTTCACCAGGGCGACCTTCATGTCTGCGCCGAAGGTGCCTGTGCCGACCGTCTTGCCCGTTGCCCTGGAGAGTTCGTCGCAGAAGCGCTCATAAAGAGGAATTGCCAGTTCGTGGCCGGCTGCGCCTATGTATGAAGGCCGGTTCCCCTTCTTGGTGGATGCCATAAGGGTGAACTGGCTCACTACCAGACACTCCCCTTCCACATCCATGACGCTGCGGTTCATCACTCCCTCTTCGTCGTCGAAAATGCGCAGCCCTGCAATCTTCTTCACCAGCCAGTCGATGTCTTCGGATCCGTCTTCGTGGCCTATACCCAGAAGTATCAGGAGTCCTTGTCCGATAGAAGATTTTACCGTTCCGTCGATTGTAACGGAAGCCGACTGCACTCTTTGGATTACCGCTCGCATGTACCTACAGTCAATTATTTACTGGATTTCTTTTCCGAACGGGAAGATGGAGCCTATGGCCATCTTGAAGTGCTGCAGGCCCCAGGGAATGCCGACTATTGTAACACAGAACAGCAGGCCGCAGACGAGGTGTATGAGAGCAATCTCCCACCATCCGCAAAGAACCCAGACCAAATTCATCACGATCGAAAGGCAGCCAGGCTCGTCGGGGCCGTTCACCAATTCGTGGCCGAAAGGCCAGAGGGCGTAAGTGCCTATCTTGAAGAGTTGGATGCCGAAAGGAATGCCGATGATCGAGATGCACATCAGCAAACCTACGATGTAATAAATCAGGGCGATGACTATGCCGCCGAAAATCAGCCAAAGGATATTGCCAAGGAATTTCATATTTCAGAGCAAAGATAGTTATTTTTCAGTTTTCATCATACTTCCTGTCCCACTCCCTGTAAAACTCCATTTTAGGGTCCTCGAACAGGGACATCTGTATGGCCGATTCATGCGTGAGTTTGCTCACGCCAA
>CAMOIZ010000050.1 GCA_946616385.1 uncultured Bacteroidales bacterium
TCATCAAAAAATATAACTTAACGCGATCATCAGGTCGTTAGGGAGGACGAAGAGTTTGTCGTCTGAGCCGATGATGCGTCCGCAGGTGGGGCAGGCATAGGTAACGTAACGTGTGTATCCTGTCCACAGACCGATGCCGATGTCGAGGTTCAGATGGCGCCCCAGCATCTTCGAGTATCCTCCGGCAATGCCGGCGCCATATCTGTCACCTTCGGACGTTTCCAAGCTGACGGGCTCCGCTTCATTGAATTCCTGATACTGCATCTTGCCGCTCAGCCACCATCCTGAATAGATATGCCATGGCCAGTAACGTCCACCAAAAGAATAGAGTTGCTGACGCATATCTCCTCCACTGTCGTACTTTACTCCTGCACTCACGCTCCAATGCCTTGCGAGTGCATAGGAGGCCTCCAGATTTGCAGTGCCGGTGCGAGCATAATCAATGAAATTCGTCGAAAATGAAAGTTCCTGCGCGTTCGCAGTGAAAACTGTGAAGCAGCCCGCAGGCGCGAGCTGCATCACAAAAAACAAAAAAGTAAAGAAAAAGCGTTTCATAACTATAAATAACGATTGAATGCCAACATGATATTGGTCCTGAACTCCGGATAGAGTGCCAGCAGTTTTTCCTGGAGCGCATCCCTGTCGGTGACTGCCGGTATAAGCGCACGGAATATCTTGAAATGGTCCAGTCCCTGGTCATCGAGGTAATAGAGTATCTGGGGATAGAACCACCAGGACGTGCCGAACATTACATTGCCGGTTTTATACCTGCTACGGTACATCTTTGATGAGAAATAGTATGCCCACATCTCTGCCACCTCGCAGTATCCGGCGTTCTCCTCTCCTCCCGTGCCGTAGGTCACGAAACCGGAACTGATGAATGATGTGAGAACGTACTCCATCAGTTTGTCCCACCAGACAGCTTTCACCTGCTGGAAATGACTGGCATGGGCAAGCTCGTGCACCGTGGTCGTGTATATGGAAGCATAGTCTTCATCTTCTTTCAATCCCAGCGTAATGTCCGGAAGAAACCACTTGACGAGCGAAGCCCACTCCCCTAGGAATTCTTTTATTTTGGTGTTGTCAATCCCGGCACCGTGCTGCATCATCAATGTGCTGCTGGCATCCAGACGATTCAGAATCCATAGACGCAGATTGGCGGGAGGTGCCTGAATGACTCCGGATGACGATTTGCACATCTCGAAATAATCCCACACGGTATTGTTCACCACGCATCTGGAAAAAAGGCTTTTGTCGGATTTCTTACCCACCTCCAGATTGCACCCATTCTGGGATTGCCGGCCCATCGTAGATACCGAGCCACCTACCAGAATGAGATTCAATCCAATACCGAATCCTTTCTTGTTCTTGAACACGAGATAGTATCTTGGTTTGGATGAAAACGACTTGTCGATCTGGTAATACCCCTGATCGTCAGTATAAGTCTGACCTATCTTCACAAATACATTGCACGCAACCCGCACGCCTTTTACCCCGACCGGAGCATCCGGAAAGCGATCGTCCACCAATGTAATCCGTCCTGAAGGCTTGGCGGCATCCGCTTTTGTGCCATCAAATTCTTCAAGCAGCGATGCGTTCCCCGTAAGGCGGAAAGACTCCCTCTCCACAGCTTCCCAGTCGATGTCATCTCCGCCCGAACGGGTGAACACTTCGTGTTCCGTTATGTGACAACGGTCAAGAATCTCATAGCTGATGCCCACGGGGAACCTGAAGTTGGGAGGCACCACGGCATACTGCCAGGTTATATCGCCTTCCGGGACTTCCGGATCATGATAATAGTCACCGTCCACCACAATCTCGTAATCTACAGGATGATCCAGCATCTCCACACCCAACGATTCCAGGTAATCAAGCTGCTCATGCGTCTCTGGCAGAAACCTCACATACAGGTCGGTCGTTTTCACTTCAATGGTTTCTGCCTTGGTGGGATACAGTTTCTTCAAAGCTTTGGTCATGTTGGACACGGAATAAGGGTCCTCCAACTTCTTGCCCAACACCATCATTCCGTGCCCCATGACCGTTTCAACATTTGCGGAGCCGCTGTCCGGATCCGACACACTGCCGGGGTCGCAGGCTGCCATTCCGAGCAGCGCAAAGACAAACATCAAAAGATTTCCGTTGTTTTTCATAACGTTTTTCGTTTTACCGGCAGCAAAACTACGCAGCATTATCCGTTTAAAAAGTTTGAAAACGTTTATCTGCCATAATCGCCGTTCTTTGCATTCCGGTTAGCTTTCATTATCTTTGCTTTTTAAGAAAAACGTATACAAAATGAATTTGGGTGTTTGTTTCCTTATACTTTTTACCGCTATTCAAAACATTGACACAGAGTTATATAGAGCAATTGTACGCGACAATTCCGTCGCTGCCGGCAATTTGCACCCATACTTCGCTCCGGAGGAAGAAAATGCGAAAAAACTCGACACGAAGGCTCCGAAAGGATACGAACCGTTCTATTTCTCGTATTATGGAAGGCATGGAAGCCGTCATTTGACAGGGAAAATCAACTTTATCAGCGACTACGTTGCGGTACTCGACACCCTGTCCGCCAAAAGCGCACTCACGGAAAAAGGCGAACTTCTGAAAAAGAAAATGCACTGGATCGAAGATGAGCACAAAGGAAATATGTCCATGCTTACATCCAGCGGTTTCAAGGAAGAGCAGGGAATAAGCCGCCGATTCGCAAAACGATATGGAAGAATATTCCGACAAAGGAGCAGGAACTCTGTCATTTACCGTTCATCGCCAGCGTTGAGGAGTGCGCTGACCGGTGCAAGTTTCATGATGGAACTTTGCCGGAAGTTTCCCAAACTTGATTTTGACGTGCTGGCAGGAGAACGCTATTATTATACGAAATGGGATCCATGTCCGGAAGTGGATGCTTCCGAAAAGAGAATCGGAGACTCCCTGCGACGTGCCTGCTTCGACACAAGTGCATTCTGTGCAAAATTCTTCAAAGATGAGGCTCTTCTGAGGAAGGCCCTTTCCGGAAAGAGCCTGGGAAAAGCGCAATATGAGATAATGCACATCCTGAGTCTCAGCAAATGCCTGGATCCGGAGGCAGAGCCGTTCGACCTGTTCAATACAGAAGAAATATATGCCTATGCCATTGTCCAAAACGCCCATACGGCTGCCTGGTTCATTCATAGCAAGGAAACCGGCATCTACCGGGACACAAACGCCGGAGCGCATCTCATCAATGAGATAATTGCACGTGCAGACGAAGCGGTCGAGGGAAACGGCGTCTGCGCCGACTTACGTTTCGGTCACGACTCGGGGGTAGCCCCTCTCTTCAGTTTTCTTGGCATTGAAGGATACGACAAATGCACATCCCTCGCCGACACCTATATTTCCTGGCCTGCCTACAAGCACGTAGCAATGGGATGCAACTTCGCCATGATTCTCTATCGCAACCGTAAGGGAGACATTCTTGTAAAGATTCTCGAGAATGAAAAAGAGACCGCAATACCTGCGATCTCTCCTTTCAGCGGCCCATACTATCGCTGGAGCGATTTCCGGGATTATTGTTCTAGAAAAACTTGACTTCCTTTCCTTCAATTGCGCTCATGAGGGCATTTCCTACACGGCTTACACCGAAACGGAAAGTATCCTTCACCATCCATTCTTCTCCAAGAATCTCAAGGCCGATATTGTAGTAGGCAATTGCATCTTCTGCCGTAGCTATGCCGCCGGCAGCCTTGAAGCCCACCTTGCGCCCTGTCTTCTGATAGTAATCGCGAATAGCTTCACACATGACACGGGCTGCTTCCGGAGTCGCATTGACCGATACTTTCCCCGTAGAAGTCTTGATGAAATCGGCTCCTGCTTCCATTGCAAGCATCGAAGCCTTACGGATCAGTTCGTCGGTCTTGAGGAGACCGGTCTCAAGGATAACCTTGAGAACAATCTTCCTGCCCAGCCTGGCCCCGGCTGCATCGATGGCCTTTTTCATGGCAACTATTTCCTCACGCGCACCTGCCTCATCACCTGCAAGGAACTT
Source organism: uncultured Bacteroidales bacterium (assembly GCA_946616385.1). Classification (GTDB taxonomy): domain Bacteria; phylum Bacteroidota; class Bacteroidia; order Bacteroidales; family UBA932; genus Cryptobacteroides. The sequence goes on from CAMOIZ010000050.1 coordinate 4,022, forward strand.
GTTGAGAGCCAGAACGATATCAATCTCATCAGCGCCATTCTCCACAGCGAGTTCACATTCACGGATCTTTACCTCCAGAAAGCTCTGGGCGGTAGGGAAACAGCTGGAGACCGCTGTGACATGAAGATCCTCGCAAGGCCTGTTCTCGCGCACCACATTGGCGAGATTAGGAAAAACGCAAACCGATGCGGGAAGGGGATATGAAGGGTATTCCTTCTGCAAAGTGGTCACTTTGTCCACGAGATTCTTCACTGCGGCGGGAGTATCTTCGGGATGAAGTGTGGTCAGGTCCATAAAGGAGAAGCACTTCTTTAGAATTTCTGTCTGATTCATAATTATCCTTTGATTTGAATTGTAAATCCTTCGTCTATAAGAGGTTGCACCAGAGAACGCATCTGGGCTTCACTGAATTTCTGCAGACCGGATGCCGGAGTGGGACGGTCTATAGTATATACCATCACCTCGCGCGGATGCACCTTGCGAACTATATCCATCCACGGCAGCAGCACCTCGGGTGACGATGAATCAAAGCCGGCTCCGCGGAGGAACATTGTCTGAAGGATGAAATTCCCTTCAAAACGCAACATTCCCTTCACCACTTCTTCAACGCTGTACTCCCCTACCGGCTGATTGATTCTGGCCGCGAGGGCATCGGTGGGGGCATCCAGCTTAAGGATGGGATTATCGACCAGGCGGAGAGCTTCTGTCACGGCATCGCGGGAGAGCCTCGTCGCATTGGTGAGAACGGATACTTTGGCTGAAGGGTAGAAAGCGTCGCGCAAACTGACAGTATCGCGGATTATCCTGGGAAATTCCGGGTTGAGAGTAGGTTCTCCGTCACCGGAAAAAGTAATGGAATCTATGGCCGTACCCGCCAGCATGCATTCCTGCAACTTGTCCTCAAGGGCGGAACGCACATCTGCCGCGGTCGGTATCACTCTGTCGCCGGTTCCATCTTTGTTCCAACCACATTCGCAGTAAATGCAATCGAAATTGCACAACTTTCCGTTTCTGGGAAGAAGATTGATTCCCAGGGAGCGGCCAAGCCTGCGGCTGAAAATAGGGCCGAATACTGTATCTTCGCGTAACATCTATCTTACCCTTTTCTTGATTCTTATCCTTTGAGCGAGGCTGTCCCTGTGAAGACTGTCCCTACGCAGGCTGTCCCGCAAAATACTGTCGCGGATGATACTGTCGCGCACTATGCTGTCTCGCAGGATACTGTCCCGCAATGCGATGGTATCGCGGGTATACGCCCATATAAGGGATCCGTCCACCATCATTGAATCCGGACTGAACACAGGAAGATGCAGGTATCCCAATCCCTCAAGAATCTTGTTCTGGCGCTCGACCGCCTTCTTGAAATCTTCAAGTTTCTTGGACGTGGTCCTGAGTTTATTCTCAGCCCTGTCCAGGATTTTCTTGAACTTTTCCGGGTTCTTCAGGTAGTAGTTCAAACTGGCATCGTAGTCCTCGAAGGAATACCCGAACTTGCGAAAAATAGATTCATAGAACCTGGTGGTATCCGCAGTCCTTCTTTGAGAAGGATTGTCGTTGAGCCACTGGTCTGCAAGGAACATTTCCGCGTAAACAGCCGCCATGTCTTTCTCGCTCATGATCTTCACCCGCCTGCACGAAGGGAACAGGCAGATGCAGACCAAAACCGCGAGAAACACATATTCAGCTATCTTTTTCATGACTTAGCGGAGCGAGCAGCCGAAATCTTTGGTAAACACCTCGAGAAGCCCGGCCATAACGCGTTCCACGTCCTGGTCGGTAAGAGTTTTCTCGACATCCTGCAAAGTAAAACTCAGCGCATACTGCTTCTTGCCGGCAGGGATTTTATCGCCCCTGTACACATCGAAAAGACTTACCTGCTTGAGAAGCTTCTTCGCCTTTTTGAAAGCGGCGGAACGCAGGTCGGCATATTTCACGCTCTCATCGAGCAGAAGTGCAAGGTCGCGGCGTACCTCAGGGAACTTGGGCATTTCCTTGAATGCGACTTTGTCGCGTTTGACGATGGAGAACAATGCGTTCCAGTCGATTTCTGCTGCCACCACCTGCTGCTTGACACCGAACTTTCGGGCAAGTGCCGGGTTGATGACGCCCAAAACGGCCAACTTCTGTTTTCCACCGGGGAGACTGTATACGGTTCCCTCCGAGAAGATATCGGAAGGAGCAGGCTCAGTCCACATCTGATACAGATCTGCGCCATAGCGGCGGAGCAGGAGTTCAAGATAACCTTTGAGCTGGTAGAAATCACCTTTTCCGGCCGGGTTCTTCCAGTTCTTCTCGGGAGCTCCGCTGATGAACAGTGCAAAGCAAGGATGCTCCTCATAACCTTCGAGTGTCTCTGATGTCTTCTCAGGAAGACGCTGATACACAGAACCATACTCAAAGGTCTTGATTCTGGATATCTGCCTGTTCGCATTGTATGCCACGACCTCCAGTCCATTGAGGAGGAGGGTCTGACGCATCACGTTCAGGTCTGAACTCAAAGGGTTCACTATATGCACGAGCCTCTCCGCGGGGAAGGTCTTGAGGTCCTTGTAGTAATCCGCCTTCGTCAGGGAGTTGTTCATGGTCTCGGCGAATCCGTTCGCAGCCAGGAAATTGGAAATCTGATTGCGGATCGCCTCCGGCTGAGGAGTCGGGGATGCCGAAACGCTCATCTTCATGTGATGAGGAAGGTCGATATTGTTGTATCCGTGGATACGGAGTATTTCTTCTACCACATCGCATTCACGGTAAACATCTATCATGTAACTCGGGGCAAGCACCGTGGCCTTGTTGCCATCGTTGCTTATGAATTTGTACTGCAGGGCCTCGAGCACCTTTGTCATATTCTCGTGGCCGATCTTCTGACCTATGAATGCCTCGATGCGGTCGTAATCCAGTTCTATGCGCTTGCGCTCGACAGGATTAGGATAAGACTCGAAGATATCTCCGACTATATGGCCTCCGGTAAGTTCGCAGATCAGCATGGCAGCCCTCTTGAGCGCGTAGACGGTAATCTCGGGATCCGCTCCTCTTTCATAGCGGAACGAAGCGTCGGTCTGCAGGCCTTGAGTCTTGGAAGTCTTGCGGATGGAACCGGGATCGAAGTATGCACTTTCAAGGAAGACTTCGGTAGTGGATTCGGTTATGCCGCTGTCTTCACCGCCGAACACGCCCGCGATGCACATGGGACGGGTGGTGTCTGCGATGACCATGTCCCTGGAGCAGAGTTTAAGATCCACTCCGTCCAGAGTGCGTATTACCTCTCCCTCGGCAGCACGGCGTACAACGACCTTGCGTCCGCCGATCTTGCCGGCGTCGAAAGTGTGCAGAGGCTGGCCGAGTTCAAAGAGGATGAAGTTGCTGATGTCGACCACGT
>CAMOIZ010000051.1 GCA_946616385.1 uncultured Bacteroidales bacterium
CCTTGTCGGCATCGTACGCCAGGGCGGGGAAGGGCCCGAGACTGAGCCCGGACTTGCTTATCTGCTGTGCTTCGGCATTCGTATGAAGCCCGACCAGAAGGGCTCCGGCTAAGAGGACGAGGATTTTTCTCATGCCGGGATCAGAAATTGCTCACAACCACGTCTACCGGGCAGTCCCACGGGGCGGGGTTGAGGTGATTAACGATCTTCGATGATGGCGCTACTCCCACTTTCTTGCAGTGGATATTCGGCAATGCCCGGTCGTAATAACCGTTTCCGTGACCCTTGCGGTTGCCTTTCGAGTCGAATTTTTCGCCGGGGATGATCGCAAATTCGATTTCCTCCGGATGCACGAGCGGGCATTCTTTAGAGGGCTCATATATCCCGAAGGGACCACGCGTCATCCTTGTGGGATCATACAGACGGAATTCCATTTCCGTAGGACTGGTGACATGCGGAAGGGCGATGCGCTTGGAAGTGCTCCAGCGTGCGATGAAGGCATGCGTAGGGACTTCGTCGCCTATCGACCAGTAGGCAAGTATGGTCGATGCGTCGCGGAATTCCTGCATGGATTCCACCGTGGAAAGAATATTCTGAGTGCGTATGAGCATAGTCTAGCGAGGGCCTCCCGGGCCGCGGCCGCCTGGACCGCGCATCTGGCTGCGGTCGAAGGTGCCGAACCTGTAGGTGAGGGATAGGATAATGTAACGTCCAAGGGTGTTGTTGACCACTTCGTTGTGGTAGTTCGACGCGTCGGTGACGGTAAGATTCTTGGCTTGCCCGAGGATGTCGTAGCCCTTCAGGGCGAGAGTCATCTTCTTCTGGAAGAGCAGTTTCTGAATCTCCGCATTGAGCACGTATTCATCGGGCTGCCGGGTGGAATAGCCATTGTACCAGTTGTAGTTTCCGTCAGCCTTGACGGTGATTCCGGGAGCGTCCCAGGTCCAGTTTGCAGTGAGGCGTACCTGATTGTTGAAAGTGGTGGTCTTGGAATCTCGTATGGTGTACCAGCTCTTGTTGATGCGGGTGCGGCCGGAAGCGGTAAGTTCCAGATTGTCGGAACGGTAGGTGAGGCGGAAACGCTCGGTGATGCCCAGTGAACGGATGGTGTTCACGGTGATGTGCTCGTCGAACCAGGCATCCTTCTTCCAGTTGGCATTCAGCTCGTCCATGAACGCGTAGTAGTCTCCACCCGTGGTATAGGTGCTCATGTCGATGTTCTCTCCAACATAAGACGAGGACTTGCTCCAGTTCACGCGGGCGAAATTCGAAATCGAGAAGTTGGACTTGGCGATGGGGATGTTCGCGAATCCGTTCACTCCGGCATTCATGTTGTCGGGGCCGTTGAAAGGCATGGTGTAGGCAGCGCCGTTGTCGTACCACGTAAGGCTCGTGACGGGATTCTGCACATATCCTCCGTTGAAGTTTATGTTGAATGCGGTGAAGTTCTTCTTGTTATTGTAGCGGATGTCGCCGCGCAGGTTGTGGGAGAAGTAGGGGGTGAGCTCCGGATTACCGAAACTGACGTTCAGAGGGTCGGAGTTGTCGGGAACTGGCATCAACTGGCGTGTGGAAGGCTGCGAAGAGTTGCCCCGGTAGAAGAGCCGGGCATTTGCACTTTCGCTGAATTCCCACCACATCATTACCCGGGGCGAGAAATTCCAGCGGAAGTCCTTGTACTCCATCGGTTTCCATTCCCCCGTGAGGGAATTGTAGCGGGTAGTGCTGTTGTAGGTCCTGGTCGGGAGCGCCGCGAATCCCAGCTGGGCGCGGGACTTGTCTTTCTGATACATCATGTTCACCCCGATTTCCTGATTGTTGGATTCGTTGAGGATTTCGTTGGAATAGATGTAGGACTTCTCGTTCAGGATGTTGTCCCAGGTGTCTTTCTCCGAAGTGGACCTGCTCCAGGAATAGCGGTAGTTGGCTTCCACGTAAAGATTGTTCCCGAGAGGTTCGGTGTAGGTAATCCTCCCCATCAGCGAAGAACTCCTCTGGTTGGACTTTATTCTCTGGTCGATCTTGCTGACCGAGCCGAGAGCGTCCGTCTGCGACAGGTTGTAGGAGTTGAGGTCGTTGTTGCTGAAGGAGTACCGGCTCATCACCGTCATGGTGCGCCCGGGGATTCCCAGCCTCTGGCGGAAGAGCAGGAAACCGCTGGTGGTCACGTTCCTGTTGTCGCCCGACTGGAGATTGTCGGAATTGGTCAGGAGGTCCGGACTGCTCTTGGAGAGGGAGTCGGCGTAACGCCATGTCTGGTTGTGCTGGGTGTAGTTTCCGCCGCCGAAGTTGATTCTCGGTTCGAAGAGTATGGAGGTGTTCTCGCTGAATTTGTGGTCGATGCGTACTCCGATGCGGTGACCGTTGGTTTTCGTGGTGCTGGTGCCTTCGGAACGGTCGGTCAGGTTGTAGTCGTCGTTCACGTAAGTGGTCTTCTCGCTGTTCTCGAGCACATCTTTGCCCGTGTGGCTGAAGAGGTAGTTGGAACCGAGGTCCATGTTGCCGTCGAGAAGCGTCCATGCTCCGTTCGCGCCAGCCATGTAGGAGGTGGTGATGCCGTTGTTGCCTCCCCAGCCGCCTTGTCCGCCTCCCATGCCGCCGCTTCGCATTCCGCCCATCATGGAGCCGGAAAGGTCGTTGAATCCGCGGTTGTTGGTGTTGTTGCCGTTGAGCAGCAGGCTGAGCTGCCTCTTCTTGGTGAAACTGCCTATGAAGGCCGCGCCCTGGTAGCGCCAGTCCGGCGACAGGGAATTGTCGGCGGGGATGTCGCGTCCGCCTCCGGCCATGATATTTCCGAAGGCTCCCTTCATCATGCCGGGCTTGATGTCGAGGTCGATGACCTTCTCTTCTTCACCGTCGTCGATGCCGGTGAACTCGGCCTGCTCGCTCTTCTTGTTGATGACCTTGAGCTTGTTGATGAGTTTGGCGGGGATGTTCTTGGACGCCAGCTGGGGGTCGTCGAGGAAGAAGGTCTTGCCGTCGATGGTGATCTTGCTGATAGCCTCCCCATTTACGGTGATGGAACCGTCCTCGCTCACTTCCACGCCGGGAAGCTTTTTGAGGAGGTCTTCCAGCATGTCGTTCTCGGTGGTCTTGAACGAGCTGGCGTTATACTCGAGGGTATCCTTCTTCACAACTATGGGATTGCCCACGGCGGAGACGCTGGCAGCATCCAGCATCTGGCGGTCGGGGTCCATCTTGATTTCGCCAAGGTTGAGGTCGCCTTCCACCTTGATGGCCTTTACGTAGGCCTTGTATCCGAGCAGTTCGGCACGCAGGGTATAGCTGCCGTGCTTTACTTTCGAGATGGTGATTACGCCGTTATCGTTGGACAGGTTGTAATAATCAGGTTTCTTTGCTCCGTCTTTCGTCAGGGATACCGTGGCAAAAGGAACCGCGTCGCCATTGGAGGAGTCCAGCAGCACCGCGGTAATCTTGTTCTGCGCGTACACGCCGGCGCATATAAGGAAGCCGGCCGCTATAGCGATAATTCTCTTGATGTTCATAACTATGATTGGATGCGCGTGTGCGCGAAAGGTTTATTTCACTCTGTCGGGATTTTGCGAAATAAACTTTTCCCACGACGATGCGCCGCCCTTCCCGGATGAGGTCAGGGGGCTCTTGAGCTGATAATAGTGGCACATTGCAATTGCCAGGGCGTCGGTTGCATCGAGATATTTGCTCTCGATGTTTATGCCGAGGGTCCTCTCCACCATCAGCGCAACCTGCTCCTTGGAGGCCGCACCGTTGCCGCAGATTACCATTTTGGCCTTGCGCGGGGCGTATTCAAAGACGCTCAGCCCATGTTCGATGGCAGCTATCATCGCGCTGCCCTGGGCGCGTCCCAGTTTGAGTATCACCTGTGCGTTCTTTCCGTAGAAGGGGGATTCGATCGCAAGGTCGTCAGGGTGGTGCAGTTCGCACAGGGCATCCACTTTCGAATGTATGCATTCGAGCTTGTCGTAGGGATCATCGATCTTCCGGAGGTCGAGGATTCCCATGTCTACATAGTGCGGATGTCCGGCTTCATCTACGCGCACAATCCCGAAACCAAGCAGGTTGGTTCCGGGATCTATGCCGAGTATGGTGCGTGAGCTAGTCAATGATGTCGAAGCCGGTGTAGGGACGGAGCACCTCGGGAATCACGATTCCTTCGGGGGTCTGATTGTCTTCGAGCAGGGCTGCCACCACGCGGGGAAGTGCGAGCGAGGAGCCGTTCAAAGTATGGGCGAGCTGAGTCTTTCCGTTCTCGTCGCGATAGCGCAGATGCAGCCTGTTGGCCTGGAAAGATTCGAAGTTGGATACCGACGAAATCTCGAGCCAGCGGCCCTGGGCGGCGCTCCAGAGTTCGAAATCGTAGGTGATTGCCGAGGTGAACGACATGTCGCCTCCGCAGAGCCTCAGGATGTGATACTTGAGTCCGAGCTTCTTCACGAGTCCTTCAACATGGGCTATCATCTCGTCGAGGGCCTTGTAGGAGTCTTCGGGCTTCTCCACGCGTACGATCTCCACCTTGTCGAACTGATGCAGGCGGTTGAGTCCGCGCACGTCCTTTCCGTAGGATCCGGCCTCGCGGCGGAAGCAGGGAGTGTAGGCGGTCAGTTTCTGGGGAAGTTGGTCGTTATTGAGGATCACGTCGCGGAAAATGTTGGTGACAGGCACCTCTGCGGTGGGCACGAGGTAGAAATTGTCGAGACCTACATAGTACATCTGGGCCTCTTTGTCGGGAAGCTGGCCGGTGCCGAATCCGGAAGCGGCGTTCACCACCACGGGAGGTTCGGTCTCCTGGTATCCGGCCTTGGTGTTCTCGTCGAGGAAGAAGTTGATGAGCGCCCTCTGGAGGCGTGCGCCCTTTCCTTTATATACAGGGAAACCTGCTCCCGTAATCTTCACGCCGAGATCGAAGTCGATGATGTCGTATTTCTTGGCGAGTTCCCAGTGGGGGAGAGCGCCTTCGGGGAGTTTCACGTCGGGGCCGCCTTCCTTCACCACAAGATTGTCGGCAGCGTCCTTTCCTTCGGGAACGAGCTGGCAAGGAGTGTTGGGAAGAAGGACGAGCTGATTCTCAAGCTCGGTGGCGATAGCCTCACCTTCCGCGAGGAGTTCGGAACTCTTCTGCTTGAGTGCTGCTACGGCTCCCTTGGCTGCCTCTGCGGCATCCTTGAGCCCCTGTTTCATGAGAGAGCCGATCTCGGCGGCCTTCTTTTTCTGGTCGGCGAGCAGGGCGTCGCTCTGCTGCTGGAGGGCACGGCGCTTTTCGTCGAGTTCCAGCACTTTGTCCACGATGGGTTTTGCGTCGAAGTTCTTCACTTTCAGGCGGTCGATTATTGCCTGAGGGTCTTCGCGAAGTGATTTCAGTGTAAGCATAGCTGTCTGTTGTATTAAAAAAGCCCACACTCGTCCCGGAGTGCAGGCCTTGTTCTATCTGCTCATAGCTCCTCCGAGACTAGTTCTCAAAGGGAATTACTGAGACGTAGGATTTGTCTTCTCTCTTGCGGGAGAACTTTACGGTTCCGTCCACGAGAGCATAAAGGGTGTGGTCCTTGCCCATTCCGACGTTCTTGTCGGGATTGTGCACGGTACCCCTCTGGCGTACGATGATGTTGCCGGCCTTAACGACTTCGCCGCCGAACTTCTTGAGGCCGAGACGCTTGCTATGCGACTCACGACCGTTCTTGGAACTTGATTGACCTTTCTTGTGTGCCATAATACTTAAGCGATTTCGTTAATTTTGATCTTGGTAAGTTTCTGACGGTGACCGTTCAGTTTCTGGAAGCCCTTGCGACGGATCTTCTTGAAAACGAGCACCTTGTCTGCCTTTACATCGTCTGCGATCACAGTTGCCTTCACAACTGCACCTTTAACATAGGGAGCACCGACTTTGACTTTGCCCTCAGCGTCTACGAGGAGCACTTTGTCAAACTCTACTTCTGAATCTTTTGCCTGAGGAAGGCGGGGAACGAAAATCTCGTTACCGGCTTCTACCTTGAACTGGCTTCCTGCAATGTCTACAATTGCGTACATCTTAATAAAACTTGTTTAAAGTTTTGGCTGCAAGCGTCCGTTCTCGAAACGGCTCTTAATACATGGCTCGACAGTCTTCTAAAAAAACGGACTGCAAAAGTAGCAATTTTTCGCTATTCTGCAAAATAATTTATTATTTTTGCCTTGAAAACAAAGTTGTTACGCAATGGATACCGCCTTCATCTACTATAAACCCGTCACCGGCAAAAGCAATATAGGCCGGCGCAGCGAGCAGTCGATAATAGCCAACCTCCTCGACCAGGGGGAGAACGTGCTCCTCTATGAGCCTGCCAAAACGGGGAAGAAGTCGCTCCTGCAGCAGACTTTCTTCAACATGCGCATATCCGGGAAACAGTTTTCCACGGCCGAGGTGCCGATGCTGAGCGTAAGGAGCGCGGAAGATTTCCTCATCGCCCTTGGGAGCGCGGTGATACGTTCGCAGGCTACCACCCCCGACGAATATCAGAACATAGTGGGCAGTTGCCTGAAAGACACTCATTTCGTGTTCGATCCCGTGCAGTATTCGGCTCACGACAGCGTGCTCTCCCTCTCTTGGGAACTCGACGAAAACGACATCCGTTCCATGCTCTGCCTGCCCTGGAGGCTGGCGGCCCTCACCGGACGGAAGATATATCTGATACTCGACGAGTTCCAGAATATTACCTTCATCGACGATTGGGAGAAGTTCCTCAAGCTTTTCGAGAGCGTTCTCCGTTCCGGAAGGGGAGACCTTTGCAACATAGTTTTCATGGGCTCGGCGGTGAATGCCATGAAATACATTTTCAGGGAGAAGGTGTTTTTCCACCGTCAGGTGAATCATGTCGGCATTTCCGAGATCGAGGCCCGCGAAATCACCGACCATGTGGTGCGTGGTTTTCTCACCACAGGCAAGGTGATCGACAAGGATCTGATGATGAGCGTGTGCAAGCGTTTCCGGAACAACATCTGGTACATCAACCACTTTGCATCCATCTGCGACCATCTCACCAAGGGTTTCATCACCGACGCGACCCTGCAGGAGGCTCTCGACATGCTAATTTCCATCCACGAGCCCCGGTTCCGGGAACTGATGTCCGACCTTACCGGCTTCCAGATCTCGCTGCTGCGTGCCACTCTGGACGGATGCAAGCGGTTCAGCTCCGCGGAAGTGATCAGCAAATACCACCTGAATTCCTCGGCCAACGTGCGCAGGCTCAAGGACGCACTGTGCAAGAAAGAGATAATCACCTTCACCGACAACGACGATCCTGTCGTGCTCGATCCGCTGTTCGAGTACTGGCTCAGGAAGTTCTACTTTAAAATGAAAGACGAATGAAAAAGAGAATCGCAGTTCTTACCGGTGCAGGCGTGAGCGC
>CAMOIZ010000052.1 GCA_946616385.1 uncultured Bacteroidales bacterium
TGTTCTGCGAAGGATACTGGACAAACTGGAGGCCATCCGCGACGGGCAAAGGGCCTACACCGAATTCACCATCGAGGTCAACCCCGAAGACATCATAGATCGGGGACCGGAATATGTGCAGGGGTTGCTGGACCTGGGCGTAACACGCATCAGCATGGGGGTGCAGTCGCTGGACGACGGAATCCTGCGCTGGATGAACCGCCGGCACTCGGCCGATGGCGCCCGGCAGGCGTACCGTATCCTTCGGGATCCCTTCGCTTCGCCCGGAATGACAGGAGTGGTGCATGGGGAGATACCCCCCTGCGCCGTCAGTATCGATCTGATTACCGGAGTGCCGGGAATGACGGAGGAGATTCTGGAGAAGACGCTGGAAGAGGTCATATCCTGGCGGCCGGAACACATCTCCGCATATCAGCTGAGCATAGAGGAAGGCAGCGCCCTTGCGAAGATGATCGAGGAGGGGCGGGTGACGGAACTTTGCGAGGAAGAATGCCGCGCGCAGTACGAACTCGTGTGCCGACGCCTCGCCGAAGCCGGATACCGGCACTACGAGATCTCGAACTGGGCCCTCCCCGGGCACGAAGCCGTACACAATTCCGCCTACTGGACACGGCATCCGTACGCAGGCCTCGGCCCCGGAGCACATTCGTTGATCTTCTACGACGCTGCTCTCCATCCGCGACGGGCAAAGGGCCGGTTCCGTGCCACTGAAAAGGCGGCCCGGATACCGGCATTGCCCGTCCGCAAGCTCCCGCTGCAGCGTCGCAGCTGGAACAGCCAGCAGCTGTCGGGCTGGACCTCCGAGGGCGAAAATCTCAGCCCCGAAGAAATTCACGAAGAGGAAGTCATGCTCCTCGCACGCACCGCCCTCGGCCCCATCCCCGAAAAGGACTGGTTCATCGCGGACGACATCATCCCGGATCTTTTATAGAATGTGCTGCCCGGCGGCGTCGAGGGCCTCGTAGAATTCGGGGCCGAAGCGGCGGATGAGAGGGCCTCGGAGGAACTGGTAGACGCGGATGCCTTCCCGCTTGCCACGCTCGAAGGCGCAGCGGCAGATATCCCAGCGGTGGAGGTTCAGCGCCATTCCCCCTCCCCTGAATTTCTTGATGCGTATGGGATAGAGTGCGCAGGAAATCGGCTTGGAAAGCCCGGCTTTCTCGATGGCGCAGAGGCAGTTGTCTCCTTCGAAACAGCAGTAGGCGCATTCCTCTGTGCCGGGCACCAGAGGTGTAACGAGATCGCCGTCACGGTCGACAGCGAAAAAGCCGGACGCTTCGGCCGCGGCACGCCCCTTCTCCGGCACAAGATGGCTGAAAGACGGATAATCTCTCTCCAGGGCAGGCACTTCCTCTTCCTCGAGAGGAGCGCCACTGTCTCCCACGATGCAGCAGGCCCCCTTGCATACGGGATAATCGCAGGCAAAATACTCGCAGATGACATCCTCGCTCACGAGCACGTCCCCTATCTCTACTATGGTGCCGAAATCTTCCCTTCTCATTTGATTATGTATTCTACCTTGCTGCCCTTGCGCAGTGCATCCGTCACTTCGGCAATATCGTCCGTAGTGATCTTGGAAATATAGGTGGAGTAGTTGGAGACCATGTCCTTCCCCTCGGAATTGCGGCGCAGGTAGGCCTCCATTATGTAATCTGAGCTGGACATCTCGCCTGCCATCTCGTTGGTAAGCGCATTCTTCAATCCCTTCAGTGTCGATGCGGGAACGGGGGTAGACCCTATTCTTTCAAGGGATTCCCTGAGAACGCTCATCACCTCCATGGGATCGGCGGGGACCACGTCGCCGGGAAGGCCGTCCCACGGGCAGGGCCGGCAATAGATGAATACGGACAGGCGCTCGGCAGGCAGCAGCTGCAATTCCGGCTTGACCTCAACATACTGACCGAGAGGCGCGAGATCCTTCACCAGCTCGCGGCGGAGGTTTTCTACCGCAATGCGGAAAGCGCACCAGGACTGCATAGTGAACGGGCGGATTGCGGCGAGAGAAATGCTTGCGCTCGTGCCCTCGCCTATAGAACTCTCATTGCCTTCCACCGAGTAGGTAGACCATCCTGAACGCAGCTGGTATGTGACCTTGGGCCTGACGGAGAATTCCATTCCGGTGCGGAAACTGCCCAGAACCTTGCAGAGATGCTTCTGCAAACCGTACGGGTTCAGGTTCCCTTCGATGTAGAGAATACCGTCCTGACATTTCATGAACTGGGAAGAGAAATAGCTCTCCGCCTTGTCCGGCAAGTCGTCGCCGAGTTTGGAAACCGACTTGGTGAGAGGGTAATAATAGTCCGGACACATGATGCTGTCGGTCACTGCGCAGATTCCGTCCGCCGACAGGCGGAAATCTTCCTGAAGCAGAGATTCGCAGCGCTTGTAATATGCGAAAGTCTCCTTGTTTATCCTGCGGTTTTTCTGAATGGACAGAAGGGAACGCAGCAGGAGATGCAGTTTGTCGGAAGGAGCCGTTCCGCTGATACGCATGTCGGACACCGATACCTTGCAGTCGAGTTTTATACCGTTGGCTTCCAGCATGTTGCGAAAGTCCATGGCGCTCATGCCGCAAACGTCGTACAGTTCGAGCATATCGCCCACGAAAGCGCTTTCACCTTCGGATATGCCGGGGACTTCGGTATATCCGCCGCGGATCATCAGCGTGTAGCGCAGTTGGGAATCCCCGGTTTTGCGGAACAGCACCTTCATGCCGTTAGAGAAAGTCCACAGCCGCCCGCCGGTAACCTGGTCGGGGATATCGGCTTTCAGCTTTACTTTTTTGTCGACCGGATAATAGAGGGCCAGCGTGTCATTCGAACGCACCCTGTAGGTCCGACGGGTTTCAGGGACCTGCCAGGAATTGCGGAAGCTCGACTGAAGATCTTTGAGGTCGAGCGACTCGGAGGGCGTACCGAAGCGCACGGTCAGGTTCCTGGAGGGGTCGAGCAAGGCCGATACGAAACGGTTGAACATCGACAGGTCCTGTTCCGGAGAGATCTTGCGGCCTTTGAAAAAATTGTAGATTTCGCTCCTCGAAGCAAGACTGGAACCGTAAAGATAGTTGGAGACGCAGCGCCTGACGAAGGAATGGTTGGAAACCGGGATGGCGGCAGTCATCTGCGCCCATGTGATGAATGCGGCCTTGGCATCTGCGAATTCATCCGGAGAGACTCCATTGGCGTCGAGATCGGCAAGGGCCGCGGAGATCAGTTCCGTGGCGGCCCGAACATCCTCCTCCGCCACTCCTATGGTCACATTGTATTGTTCGTCGGAATCGGTACCGGCACTGTCGATATAGGAAAAACGCACGAACGCAAGGGGTATCCCGTGCTCCAGGAACAGGCTTTCGAGCCGTTTGCGGAGGATGTATCCCAACTCGCGCGAGAACATGGTAGACACCAGCGGCTGGGGAGTGCTCATGTATTTCTGAGGGGTCCTGGGTGAGGCGTAGCTCACGCGGATTTCCGACAGGGAGCGGCAGTTGTTCTGATACTGTATGAACCTGGGGGTCGGGGACGGGGACCAGACATACGGTTCCTGCGCTCGCGGAGCCTCTTTCTTCGCAACCGTGAGCGACATCATGTAGAGCCTGTCCTTTAGCTTGGCCGCGTCGAAATCGCCGCAGGCGACGATCGCCTGCTCGTTCCTGCAACTTGAAATCAGATTGAAAAGCAGGATAATGGTGGAGTCCAATGCAACGGATTGGAACGTGGGGACATCTTCAAAACTGAAAACGGCCGCGCCGCCCTGATATGAGATGTAGCCGTCCCTGGTGTAGCCGACGCCTTTGGAAGAAAGGAAAGAATAATCCAGCGCAGAGCGCGCATCCTCGGAATTATCGACACCTTTCTGCACAAGTGCAAAATTGGCATAACCTTTGGAAGTAGTGTTGGGGACTATGTAGTAGGATATCCCGTTGGCAAAGCGCCCGACAGTTATGCCGGCCTGCTGCCCGAGAGTGGGGAGGTCCTGGGCAGATGAGCTTGCGCAGAAGGCAAGCAGAATTGAAATAAAAAATATGTGCCTGATTGCTTTGAACATATTGAGGCCTGTCGGCGCAAAATTACAACAAAATTTACTATTTTTGCGATTCGTACAACAAGTATTGAACCAAATATAATTATAGGAAAATGAAAAAGCTTATCATCATCGTAGCATCTTTGCTTTGCGCAAGTTCGGTTTTCGGACAGGATCTTGCCACACTGACCGAGACCTACAACAGCGGTATTACCGCAAATGAGGCTGGCAATGTTGAATTGGCTCTCCAGAGTTTCAAAGAGGCTCTGGTCATGGCCGAAGCTCTCGGAGAAGAGGGCGCCGAGATTGCAACCAACTGCAAGAATTCCATTCCCATTCTTATGTTCTCGATCGCCAAGAAAGCTGCGAATGCCGCTGAATACGACAAGGCTGTAGCAGGCCTGAAGGAAACGATAGAAGCAGCAACCAAGTACGGTGTCGACAACATCGTGGACGAGGCTTCGGTAGTAATTCCCCAGGTTCTTATGCAGAAAGCCAACGATGCTTTCAACGACAAAAACTTCGCCGCTGCCGCAGACGCATACAAGGAAGTCCTCGCTGTGGATCCTTCCAACGGCAATGCTTACCTGCGTCTCGGTGCAGCCCTCAAGGCTACAGGCGACAAGGAAGCCGCAGTCGAGGCTTACAAGGCTGCCATTGAGAACGGCCAGGAGAAAGTTGCCACCAAGCAGATAGTAAATCTCTATCAGCAGGAGGCTGCCGCTTCGCTCAAGACAAAGAAGTATGACGATGCCATTGCCGCCGCACTCGAATCCGCCAAGTACGACGCCACCAATGCGAAGGCATACCAGATCGCAGGAACAGCCGCTTCCAATGGCGGAAAGACCAAGCAGGCTATCGAATACTTCGAGAAGTATCTCGAACTTGCCCCCGATGCCAAGAACAGCGGCGATATCCTCTTCAGCATTGGAGTTTCTTATCAGCAGCTCAAAGACAACGCAAAGGCCAAGGAATACTACCAGAAGGCTATCGAGGATCCTGCCAAGATCAAACCCGGCAGCCTCGAGAAGGCAAAGGCCATCATCGCAGCTCTCAAGTAATTTGAGATGAAGACCTTTCTGGAACTGCTGTCTCCGGCAAGGAATGCAGACATCGGCATTGCAGCAATCGACTGCGGTGCCGATGCCGTATATATTGCAGGGCCCGCTTTCGGCGCCAGGAAGGATGCGGGCAATCCGGTAGAGGAAATAGCCCGCCTTTGTGAATACGCGCACAAATTCGGCGTCAGGGTTTTCGTCACCGTGAACATCCTGCTGCGCGACGAAGAACTCGAAGAAGTCCATTCCCAGATGCTTGCGGAGCAGGCTGCCGGGGTGGACGCTTTCATAATCAGAGACGCCAGAATCTGCTCATGGAGCGACATTACGGTGCCCCTGCATGCCTCCACCCAATGCGCGATCCGCTCGGTTGACGATGCATTGCGTTACGAGGCGGCCGGATGCAGCAGAATAGTGCTGGAACGTGAACTGTCCCTTTCTACCGTTAAGGAGATATGCGAGGCCGTGAGTTGCGAAGTCGAATTCTTCGTTCACGGAGCCCTGTGCGTATGCTACAGCGGGGAATGCCGGCTGAGCGAATTCATCGACGGCCGCAGTGCCGACCGCGGAGAATGCATCCAGGCATGCAGGTCGCTGTACGACCTGGCAGATGAGAAAGGGAACGTACTGGTAAAGGGAAAAGCCCTGCTTTCTCTCAAGGATTTCAACCTGCACGGGCGGCTGGAGGACTTGGCTGCCGCCGGAGTCTGCTCATTCAAGATCGAGGGCAGACTGAAGAACGCCTCCTATGTGCGGAACATCACCAGATATTATTCGGAAGCCCTCGACAGGATAGTGGAGAAATACCCGGAAAAGTATGCCCGGGCCTCTTTCGGAAGGGTTTCCGGAGGCGTTTCTCCCGATCCGTGGAAAACTTTCAACCGCGGATACACAGAACTGTTCATCGACGGGAAGCGCGGGCAGTGGTCTTCGATGAATGCCACCAAATCGATGGGAGAATTCATCGGCACGGTCATAGGCATACGCCGATCCGGCAAGGATTCCCTTGAACTGACGCTGAAACCTGCCTCCAGAGGGCTTGAACTGCATAATGGCGACGGCTTCGCATTTGCAGGGAAATCGGGTGTTACAGGCTTCCGTGGAGACCTATGTTCAAGTAACACAATTGTTTGCAAGAATACGGAAGGCTTGCGAAAAGGGCTGAGCCTGTATAGAAACATCGACACGTCTTTCGAACGCGTTTTGGAGAAGAATCCTTCACGCAGGGCCATAGGTGTAAGGCTTGACGTACATGTGCATGGTTCGTGGAACATAGATGTTACCGCCGTTTCGGAAGACGGAAGAGAGCTTCTTTCGCCATTCAAGGCGGATCTTGAAAAGGCCGAAAACAGGGAAAGGGCCGAAGCGATGCTCCGCGAGCAGCTGGGCAAGCGCAGTCTGCAATACGATTTCCACGTCGGTTCCGTGATTTCGGACTCCGCAGGAGGAGCCTTGCCGCTTTTGAGCGCATCGACGATCAACAGCATACGCCGGCTGATAGCGTCGGATCTGGATTGCCTTCCCGTACAGTCAAGACCCATGGCCGGCCGGAAGTCTCCGAATGGCACCGCCCCCGAGAAGGCCCCCGGGGAGGATCTTATGCGCAGCAAATACTGCATCAAATATGAATTGGGTCTATGCCCAGTCCATCAGGGCGCAAAGCCCACCGGGCCTCTCTACCTCCTCAACAACGGCCGCCGTCTCGCCCTGCAATTTGACTGCAAGGCCTGCGAAATGAGGGTTACTCCAGCACGAAACTGAGTTTTACGTCGCCGAAGCGGCCTTCGATGGTCTTTCCTTTCGTAAAGTATGTCGCTCCAAGCTGGCCTCGCCAGACCACGTCGTCGGAAGTACGGAAAGGGATGTCGATGTCGAAACCATAGGTCTTGGACTTGATCTTTACCGATGCGGAGCACTTCCAGTTGGTCCTTGTGCCGCCGTCATCCTCAACGATCAGGAATGCCAGTTTGTCCAGCTGGTCCGAGAAATCGGTCACGAGAACGGCATTGAAACGCTTTTTCACCCCCACCTCGCTGCGTTTCACCACGACCACGAAGTCGGTTACGGACGGGCTGTAGTTCTTCAACTGCTCTTCCGTGGAAGCATAAAACCCGTCCACTCCTCCGCACCAGACGTGGAATTCCGATGCGCCGGCAAACCAGGAATCATAATGGCGCAGCATCGTGAAATCC
>CAMOIZ010000053.1 GCA_946616385.1 uncultured Bacteroidales bacterium
TCTACATTATAATCAACGCCGTTCACGGTGACGGACGCATTCTTGCCTTCTACTGAATTTACGGTAACATCGAAATCCTTACCGTTGATCTTGAACTTATACTGGCTCATTTCTTTGGAGTTTTTCTGAAATTAAGTGATGGAGTTCCCCAGGCGCTCTCGTGGGGAGCATAGGTGATTATGCCGGGTTCCACGTCGTGGACGGCATTGCTGAGATGCAGATGAAGTGCCATTGCTATGGCTGCATTCACTTCTCCGCCGAGTTCGGCCTCAAGAGCCATCGCAATGGCCGCGGCCGTTTCGGTATCCGGCCCGCCCTTGGCCTTCTTTCTCGAAGCCTTCGGGGCTTTCGGAGCGGAAGGCTGGGAGAGCTTTCCTATGAGGCTGTACACGAAATACAGTATCACCAGCGCGGTGAACACTGTGGTGACTGCGATAAGCGCCAGGGTGAAACCGTGAGGATCGGTCTCCGCCATGCGCTTCGCGCCCTCTGTCATGTTAAGGATTACAGTCATTACAGAGGCAGATTATCGTGTTTCTTGGCAGGAAGTTCCTGACGCTTGCCCTGCAGGCTCTCGAGTGCGCGGATTACGCGGAAACGCGTGTTGCGGGGCTCGATGACATCTTCGATATAGCCCTTCTGGGCTGCCTGGTAGGGATTGTTGAACAGTTCTTCGTATTCGGCCTTCTTCTCGGCGCGGACTTCGGCCTGCCTTGCAGGATCGGCCTCGGCCTTGATCTCCTTTCCGTAGAGCACGTTCACGGCTCCGTCGGCACCCATCACCGCGATCTGTGCGGTGGGCCATGCATAATTGATGTCGCCGCGTAACTGCTTGCAGCTCATCACGATGTGCGCGCCGCCGTAGGCCTTGCGCAGAGTCACCGTAACCTTGGGAACGGTGGCCTCGCCGTAGGCATAGAGCAACTTGGCGCCGTTGGTGATGACTGCTCCGTACTCCTGCTGGGTGCCGGGAAGGAATCCGGGCACGTCCACGAGGGTGACCAGAGGGATGTTGAAGGCGTCGCAGAAGCGCACGAAACGGGCTGCCTTGCGGGATGCGTTGATGTCGAGCACGCCGGCAAGCACCTTGGGCTGATTCGCCACGATGCCTACGCCGCGTCCGCCGAAATGGGCGAATCCCACGATTATGTTCTTCGCGAAATCTTTGTGGACCTCGAAGAAGTCGCCGTCGTCCACTATGGTGCGGATGACCTCGTACATGTCGTAGGCCTTGTTGGGATTGTCGGGGATGATCTCGTTCAGCAGGTCGTCCATCCTGTTCAGAGGGTCTGAGGTCGGCCTGAAAGGAGCGGTCTCCATGTTGTTCTGGGGGATGTAACTCAGCAGGCGCTTGATGGTTTCGATGCCGTCCTGCTCATCCTCGGCCGCAAAATCGGCGACTCCGCTCTTGCTGGCGTGCACGCTCGCTCCGCCGAGGCCTTCCTGGTCGATGTCTTCTCCCGTCACGCTCTTTACCACTGCGGGGCCGGTGAGGAACATGTAGGAAGTGTTCTTCACCATGAGGGTGAAGTCGGTGAGGGCGGGGGAGTAGACGGCGCCGCCTGCGCAGGGACCGAAGATACCCGAAATCTGGGGAACCACGCCGCTGGCGAGGATGTTGCGCTCGAAGATGTCGCCGTAGCCGGCGAGGGAGTCGATGCCTTCCTGGATACGCGCTCCGCCGGAGTCGTTGAGTCCGATTACAGGGGCGCCGCAGCGCATTGCCATGTCGAGCACCTTGCAGATCTTCTCGCTCATCGTCTTGCTGAGCGATCCTCCGCTGACCGTGAAATCCTGTGCGTATACGAATACGTGGCGGCCTCCGATGGTGCCTTGTCCGGTCACCACACCGTCACCGTCCGGATGCGATTTTTCCATTCCGAAGTTCGTACAACGATGCTGGACGAACATGTCGAATTCCTCGAAACTGCCTTCGTCCAGCAGCAGGGCAAGCCGCTCACGGGCAGTGAGCTTGCCCTTTTCGTGCTGCGCGTCGATGCGCTTCTGACCACCGCCGAGCCGGGCTTTTGCACGACGTTCGACGAGGGCTGCAATCTTATCTTGTTGTATGCTCATAGTTAAGTGTATGTGCTTATAATAACTTGCAAAGATAGCCATTTATTTTTATATTTGTGAAATGGATCTAAAGAGGATAGTAGTTCAGGATTTCAGGAATATCGGGTTGCAGGAACTTGAGTTTTGCCCCGATATCAATTGTATATACGGAAACAACGGAGAAGGCAAGACCAACCTCCTCGACGCTATCTGGTATCTTTCCATGACCAAGAGCGCCTTTGCAAGTTCCGACCGCTTCAATTTCCGGTACGGGACCGAAGGATTCGCCCTCTCCGGCCTCTACTCGATGCCTTCCGGGCCGGACACCCGGATCAGCATCAAGGTCGATGCCGGTGGAAAGAAACTCCGCCGCGACGACAAGCCCTACTCCCGCCTTTCCGACCACATCGGTCTGATTCCGGTGGTGATGGTATCTCCTGCCGACGTGTCGATGGTGAGCGAAACGGGCGAGGAACGCCGCCGTTTTGCAAATGCGGTGCTTTCCCAGATGAGCGCCGAATACCTGAATGCAGTCCAGAACTACACCCGCCTGCTGATGCAGCGCAATGCAATCCTCAAGAGCGGCCAGCCCGACTGGCAGCTGCTGGAAGTTATAGACGAGCAGATGGAGACCTGGGCATTCCCCGTATTCGAGATGCGCCGCGACCTTGCCGCCGGCCTCTCGCCCCTGGCACAGGAATTCTATGCGCAGATATCCGGAGGGAAGGAGACAGTGGGAATATCCTACAAATCCGACCTCGAACACGGCCGTCTTGCGGATATACTCCGTTCCCGCCGCGAGAAAGACAGCATCCTCAAATACACCAGCGCCGGCATCCAGAGGGATGATTTCATCTTCGAGATGAACGGGTGGCCGATACGCCGCTGCGGTTCACAGGGACAGCAGAAATCCTTCCTCGTCGCGCTGAAATTCGCACAGTACAGCCTTATGCGCAAGGAAGGTACCAGCGCCCCCATACTGCTGCTCGACGACCTCTTCGACAAACTCGACATGGGGCGCGTGCAGAACCTTCTGAAGATGGTATCCGGCAGTGATTTCGGGCAGATTTTCATCTCCGACAGCAACAAGGTGCGGCTCGACGGCATACTGGACGGCATCAAGGCGGAATGCAGATTCTTCGCGACGGAAGGAGGCGTCTTCACCCGTAATGAGCAGTAGCCGCATAGCCCGCAAGACGGCCCAGCCCCTCCTGGAGGTGCTGAAAGAAATGATAGCAGACGGAGGCGCGGCCCCCAAACACAATTCCAGACTCATTTTCATGGCCTGGGACCAGGCATCTGGCGCCGCTCCCTACACTATCAAGCGCTATTTCCGCGACGGCAAACTGTACATAACCCTGTCTTCGTCGGTGCTCTGCAGCCAACTGAGAATGCAGAAGGACGTGCTTCTTTCCAAGGTGAACGCCATCGTGGAAAAAGATGAACTGTATATAGGAAATGCCGGAGAAGGTCCGGTAAAGGAGTTGATACTGAAATGAAATTCGTCATAGATCAGGCCATCCCCTTCATCAAGGGAGTCTTCGAACCTTACGCATCTACCGTCTACAAAGACGGCACCGCGATCAGCCGTGAGGATCTGCTGGATGCCGATGCGCTCATTATCCGCACCCGTACCCGTTGCAATGCGGAATTGCTGGAAGGCACACAGGTGAAGATAATCTCCACCGCAGCCATAGGCACCGACCACGTGGACATGGCGTGGTGCAACGAAAACGGTATCTTCGTGCAAAACGCTCCCGGCAGCAATGCCGGCGGGGTGATGAACTATGTCTTCTCCGCCCTCTACGGGGCCGCCAGCCGCGAAAGGATACCGCTCACAGGCGCTACCATAGGAATCGTCGGCGCCGGACATGTGGGTTCCAGAATTGAAGGCATGGCCCGCCATCTCGGGTTCAAGGTGCTGCTCTGCGACCCTCCCAGGGCGCTTGAAGAGGGCCCGGCACAGTTCGTGGAACTCGATCAGCTGCTGGCGGAGTCTGATGTTGTGTCGCTCAGCGTACCTCTGAATGCAGGCACGCAGAAAATGGCGGACGGGAAGTTTTTCGACAAGATGAAATTCGGGGCTTTCTTCATCAACACCGCCCGCGGAGAGATAGTCGACGACGATGCGCTGATGGCGGCTTTCCCTAAGCTCGGCCCGGTAATCATCGACACCTGGAACAACGAGCCCAACGTGGACGTCAACCTGATCGCGAAGACCACGATTGCGACTCCGCACATTGCCGGATACTCGCATCAGGGCAAGCAGAGGGCTACGGCCGCCGCCGTGCGTTCGGTGGCGCGCTATTTCAAGATCGAACCCCTGTACGAGTTCTTCCCGGTCACGGAGATCGCCGAACTCGAGGCGGTGAAACTTAATCTGACCGGCCTGACACAGGGAGAGATAACTTCGGTTTTCCAGTACAATTACCCTATCTTTACCGACGATTTCATGTTCAGGGTGAATCCCGAGAAATTCGATGAACTTCGACACCTCTACCGATACAGGCGCGAGTTCTACATTTAGATAAACCAGAATAACACAGACTATATGACCACAGAACAGCAATTGAAGTATTTCCGCGAGGGTTTCCCGTGGATGAAGATAGACGCTCCGGCAACTCCCGGAAAGGGTATAGAGGTGCTGGACGAAGAACAGCAGGAAGCCTGCATCGCTTATGCGGGGAAGGCCAGGGTGGCAGGGAAGGTTAAGTTCGTCCCCGCTTCCGGCGCAGCATCCCGCATGTTCAAGGATATTTTCGCCGGACTCGACAAGCCCAACGATTCCGTCCGCACCCTGACGGAGAACATACGCAGCTTCGCCTTTTACGATGAAGCGCTCTTCGGAAATCCGGATCCGACATCCGATGCCGACTGCATGCATACCGCTGCGACCCTTCTCAAGGAGCCCGGGCTCGGCTACGGCAGCAAACCCAAAGGCGTTCTCAAGTTCCACCGTTATGCATCCGAAGTGCGTACAGCCCTCGCAGAGCATCTTGTCGAGGGGCAGGAATACATGCGCAATGCCGACGGCAGCGTTAATCTGGTGGTGACCATCTCCCCGGAGCACAGGGACTTGTTCGAAGCGGCCCTTGACGAGGTCAGGGAGACTTACGAGAAGCGCTACGGCGTGAAATACAACATCCGCTTCACCTATCAGTCGAAGGACACCGACACCATCGCGGTGACTCCGGACAACGAGCCTTTCCTCTGCGACGACGGCAGCGTCCTCCGCAGGCCTGCCGGGCATGGCGCTCTGATCTTCAACCTGAACGAGGTCGAAGAAGAACTTGTGTCGGTCAAGAACATCGACAACGTCGCGGTGGAGAGATTGCTGCCTGTCACGGCCCGTTTCAAGACCGTGCTCATGGGGCGTGCGCTGCAGCTCCGCGACCGCATCTTCGGCTATCTCGAAGCTCTTGATGCCGCCTCGTCTTCCGAGACCCTGCGCCTCTGCAAGGAAGAGATTGTGCCCTTCCTTCGCGACGTCCTCTGCATAGAACTGCCGCCGGTTTCCGATGCCGCTCTGCCCGAACTCGTCCGGTCCAAACTCAACCGCCCTGTGCGTGTCTGCGGCATGGTGAAGAATCTGGGTGAACCGGGAGGCGGTCCTTTCGTCATCCGCGGCAAGGACGGCTGCACATCCCTTCAGATTCTCGAGAGCGTGCAGATCAATCCTGCCGACCCTTCCGCCGTCGCTGCGCTGAAATCCGCCACGCACTTCAATCCGGTAGACCTCGTATGCTGCCTTCGCGACTACAAGGGCCGCAAATTCAATCTTCCGGACTACGTGGATTCCGATGCCGGTTTCATTTCTTCGAAGAGTTTCCAGGGCCGTGAGTTGAGGGCTTTGGAGTTGCCCGGGCTGTGGAACGGTTCCATGAGTGATTGGAATACGCTTTTCGTAGAGGTGCCGGTCGAGACTTTCAATCCTGTCAAGGTCGTCCTGGATCTGCTGCGTCCTGCGCATCAATAGTTTTTAATCCGGAGTAGTCGCGGTTATTCGTCTTAGGATTAACGTTAATGTTGTGTTGAGCGGGAATGCCGACTGTCCGACGCCCCCGGCGGACAGCGGCCCTTTCCCGCGACACCACGGTAAGCACGATAGTATTGTAAATATTCGTGAAAATTTGTATTTTTGCAGGCTATTACGAAAATATAATTACAGTTAGATATGGCTACTAAAAGCAAAACCAAAGAAGAAGTTCGTCAGGAGCAGGTGGAAACCAGCGTATCCAAATTCGAACAGTTTTACAACGATTACAAGAAAATCCTCTGGGGAGTACTGATCGGCGTCATCGTCATCTGGCTTGCCATCCTCGGATATCAGCGATTCATCTATCAGCCCAAGTGCGCCGAAGCTCAGGAACAGACCTTCCCCGCAGAGAACAACTTCCAGCAGGGCAACTATGAACTCGCACTCAACGGCGACGGCAACGTCCTCGGATTTGCCGAGATCATCGACACTTACGGCACCAAGTCAGGCAAGGCAGTCTACGCATACGCAGGCATCTGCGAACTCCGGCTCGGCAATTATGAGAATGCAGTTTCCTACCTTAAGAAGTATAACGGCAAGGAACCCATCCTCGCAGCCCGCGTCCTCGCATGCCTCGGCGATGCTTATGTAGGCCTTGAGAACTACGACGAGGCAGTAGCCGCATACAAGAAGGCAGTTGCCAAAGCCGACAACGCTTACGCAGCAGCATACCTCGTGAAGGAAGGCCTCGTTCTCGAAAAACTCGGCAAGAAGGCTGAAGCCCTTGACTGCTACAAGACCGTGAAAGACAAGTACCCTCAGAGCATAGAGGCATACGACATCGACCGTTACATCTCAGCTGTGGAGGAGTAAATCATGGGAAGAGCTTTTGAATTCCGCAAAGAGCGTAAGTTGAAGCGTTGGGGTCACATGGCCCGCACCTTCACCAAACTTGGAAAGGAAATCACCATCGCAGTCAAGCAGGGCGGTCCCGACGTAACCGGAAACCCCCGTCTGCGCGCCCTCATGGCAGAAGCCCGCACTGAGCAGATGCCCAAGGAGAACATCGAACGCGCAATCAAGAAGGCGACCGAAAGCAAGCAGGGCGACTTCAAGGAGGTTATCTACGAAGGCTACGGTCCTTTCGGCATCGCTTATCTCGTAGAAACTGCAACCGACAACAATACCCGTACTGTCGCCAACGTCCGCAGCTACTTCAACAAGTGCGGCGGCTC
>CAMOIZ010000054.1 GCA_946616385.1 uncultured Bacteroidales bacterium
CACTACGTTCGGGACGTAGGGGTCGGGCGTTCGAGTCGCCTCTTCTCGACAAAAGCGGGCTTTCGGGCCCGCTTTTGTCGTTATAGAGCTGTCACCTACTTGTTCTGTTCGGCGACGGAGGCTTCGTGGATGATATTGAAGATGCGCTTGACGAACTCGGCGTCAAGGCCGTATCCTGCAGCGGAAGTGGAAACCTTCTCGAGCACTTCGTCCCAGCGGGTAGGCTGCACGATGGCCACGCTGTTCTCTTTCTTGAGACCGCCTATGGAACGGCTCACTTTCATTCGGGAAGCGAGCGTGAATATCAGATTCTCGTCCAGCACGTCGATCTGCGCACGAAGTCGGGAAAGGTTTTCGTTGAACTGCTCGTCGGAGGTAACCGCGTCGCGCACCACCAGACTCTCCAGCAGGCGGATCAGCGCGGAAGGCGTAAGCTGCTGCGATGCATCGCTGAGGGCGCATGAAGGATCGCAGTGCGATTCTATCATCAGGCCGTCGAGGCCGAGATCCATCGCCCGCTGCGACAACTCGAAAAGATACTCCCGCTTGCCGCCCATGTGGCTGGGATCCGCGAACATGGGAAGTTCAGGATAGCGGGAACGCAGTTCCACTGCCATCTCCCACTGGGGAAGGTTGCGGTACTTGATCTTGGATGCGGTGGAAACTCCGCGATGGATGGCTCCGAGTTTACGCACGCCCTGGGCGGCCAGACGCTCGAACGCCCCTATCCACAGGTCCAGGTCCGGGTTCACGGGGTTTTTCACCAGGACAGGAATGTCGGTATCGCGAAGCGCTTCGGCGATCTCCTGCACCAGGAAAGGATTGGCGGTAGTACGCGCTCCTAGCCATACCATGTCTACTCCGTGCTTGAGGCACTCGAACACGTGGCGCTCGTTTGCCACTTCGGTGCAGATGCGCATTCCGTATTCCCTGCGCACCTTCTGCAGCCACTTCAGGCCGGGCACGCCGGCACCCTCGAAACATCCCGGATGGGTACGGGGTTTCCATATTCCCGCACGGTAGACGTTGATGCCTATTTCCTTGAGCCCGCGGGCGGTTTCCATTACCTGTTCTTCGCTTTCGGCGCTGCAGGGGCCGGCCACCACGCAAGGGCGGGGCGGAAGATGGAAGAATCCCCAGTCGTTAAGGGGTACGATTTCGAACTTGGCTGCCATTATCGGATAATTCGTTTAATCTTGTTTCCTTCTGCGATGAGTTCCCGGATCTTGTCTTCGTCGTAAGCGTCGATGGCGGAACGGAACTCCTTCATTTTGTCGATGTAAGTATCGATCACCCTCAGCACATTGTCGTGGTTGAGAGCGAGGATGGGCACCCACATGTCCGCGCTGCTCTTTGCGAGCCGCACAGTGGAAGAAAAACCTCCGGACGCAAGGTCGAAGATATGCTTTTCGTCTTTTTCCTTGTCGAGCACGGTGAGCGCCAGGGCAAAGGAGGTGATATGCGAAATATGCGACACGTATGCCACGTGCATGTCGTGGGCGTCGCTGCGCATATACGTAACTCTCATATTCAAGGCATCGTAGAGCTTCTCTACCAGACGGACGGCCTTAGGGGAAGATTCCTCCACATCGCAGAGTATGCAGGCACGGCCGTCGAAGAGCCCGGGCATGGCCGCCCACGGGCCGGAATACTCGGTGCCGGCCATGGGATGGGTAGCCACATAACTGCTCCTCGCAGCATGGCCGAGAGCCACCTGGCACATGGCTTCTTTCACGGAACAGACATCGATCACCACCTTGTCGGTGCCGGCCACGAGGTCCAGCACCTTGGGGAGCATCTTTACCGCCGCTCCCACCGGGATGGCAAGCACAATGACGTCGGAACCTGCCACACAAGTCTCCAGGTCGACTATTTCATCGGCAAGACCGATCCCCAGCGCCGCTTCGGCATTTATTTTTTCGTTCTCGACACCGAGCACGCGGCTTGCAAATCCCCGCTTGCGGAGATCCACGGCCATGGAGCCGCCGATGAGTCCGAGACCAATTACACCAACTATCATAGCACAGCCTTTATTTTTTCGTACGCACGCGAGAGGACCTCCTCCTTTGCGCATAGCGATATTCTCAGATACTTTTCACCATTCCTGCCGAAGATGAACCCGGGCGTGATGAATACGCCGGCCTCGTAAAGCAGTTTGTCGGAGAGAGCCACCGGATCCACTCCGTCCGGCACGCGCCCCCATAGGAAGAGCCCCTGCGACGCAGGATTGTAGCGTACGCCCAGAAGGTCGAAGATGCGCCCTGCGGCGAGTTGCCTGCGACGGTATTCGCCGTTAAGGACGGCGAACCACTCCGGGCCCTGCGAAAGTGCCTCTACGGCAGCGAGTTGCAAGGGGCGGAAGATACCCGAATCGAGCTGGCTCTTGACCTTCAGTATCTCATAGACGACCTCCGCCGAGGAAGCCACCATGCCCAGCCTCCAGCCCGCCATGTTGTGGGCCTTGCTGAGGGAATTCAGTTCCAGGCAGCAGTCCTTGGCGCCCGGCACGGCCAGAATGGAATAATGCTCGTCGGAGAGGATGAAACTGTAGGGATTGTCGTTGCAGACAAGAATCCCGTGAGCGCGGCCGAAGTCCACCAGCTTTTCGTAAAGGGCGGGATCCGCAGGAGCGCCGGTGGGCATGTTCGGATAATTTGTCCACATCATCTTCACTCCTTCCAGATCCATTTTCTCCAGCGCATCGAAATCCGGCTGCCAGCCAAGTTCTTCCACCAGGTCGTAGGTCACTATCTCCGCTTCGCACAGACGCGCCGAAGAACTGTAGGTGGGATAGCCCGGATCCGGGACCAGCACCTTGTCGCCTTTGTTCAGGAAGGTCAGGGAAATGATCAGGATTCCCTCCTTGGAGCCGGTCAGAGGCTGGATTTCGGAAGAAGGATCCAGATTCACCCCGTACCAGCGTGAGTACCATCCGGCGTAAGCCTTGCGCAGTTCGGGAATTCCGATATACGGCTGATAGGCGTGATTCCCGTCCTTCATGGCCGATTCACGGAGAGTGTCGATCGCAATCTGCGGAGGGCGGCCGTCGGGAGAACCTATCCCGAGGTTGATGACGGGTTCGGAGCGGCCGTCCGCATTGAGGGCGGCTATCTCGCGGTTCTTCTTGGAAAAATAGTATTCCTTGACGCTGCGGGTGCGTTCTGCTGGCTGGATTATCATAGGGCGGATCTATATTCTCCAAGCACCTGGAATTCGTCGATCAAGGGACGCACGGCGGCAAGCGCCTGCTGGTACCTGGAATAAGTGTCGAACTTGATATCGGCGTAGAAGAAGTACTGCCATTCCTTTCCGGGGATGGGCAGGCTCTGGATACGGGTGAGATTCATCTCGTAGAACGAGAGGATGGTGAGGATGTGTGCGAGGGATCCGGGGGTATGCGGAAGGGTGAAGCAGAGGGATGCCTTGTCGATCTTCTCTTCCGGCACGGTGAGGCCGTCGTCCATGATGAGGAAACGGGTGAAATTCTGCTTGTAGGTCTCGATGCCGGGGGCGAGGATCTCCAGACCGTATAGCTCGGCTGCGAGCCTGGATGCGACCGCTCCTACCCCTTTCAGCCCCTCGCGGGCCACCTGTGCGGCCGATTTGGCCGTATCTTCCGACTCCACAAGGCGTATCTGCGGCCAGGCCTTGAAAAACTCGCGGGTCTGGTTTATGGCCATGTAGTGGGTGCGAACCTCGCGGATGTCTTCCAGACGCTGCCCCGGCAGGGCCATCAGGTTCTGCTCGATGCGAAGGAAGACCTCTCCCTTGATCTTCTGGGGATTCTTGCGGAGAAGGTCGAAGTTGGGGATGAGTCCGCCGGACACGGTATTCTCGATAGCCATGACGGCCGCATCGGCCTCTCCCCTGCCTATGGCGGAGTAAAGACCGTCGAATGTGTCGCACTCGGCTATCTGCAGGTCCTGTTCCCCGAGAGTGGAGTAGAACCTGCGGGCGGCTTCTTCGTGGAAACAACCCGAATATCCTTGAATTGCAACTCTTTTCATCTAATACAAACTAACCGTATAATCGAACAGATCCTCGTCGTCCAGTTCGCAGAGACGCCGGTGATGCCTGTCTTTCTCCGACAGGAGCACCTCCTCTGCGGGCAGCTGCCAGTCGATTCCCAGGCTTGGATCGTCCCACGCCACGGCCCCCTCCGAAGAAGGATTGTAGAGACGGTCGCACTTGTACTGGAACACCGCCTCGTCGCTCAGCACGCTGAAACCATGGGCGAATCCCCTCGGGATGAACAACTGCGAGGAATTCTCTCCGGAGAGTTCCACGGCGACCCACTTCCCGAAATAAGGGCTCCCCTTGCGTATGTCCACTGCGATGTCGAGCACGCGGCCCTTGACTACGCGGACCAGCTTGCCTTGCACGTCGGCCCCTTTCTGGTAGTGGAGACCACGGACCACTCCGCGCACGGACTTGCTTTCGTTGTCCTGCACGAAATGCACGGGGAACACCTTCTCGGCGAACTCCCTCTCGTTGAAGGATTCGAAGAAGTAGCCCCTTGCGTCCCTGAAAACACGGGGATGCAGTATGAGCACGTCCGGTATGATTGTCTGTTCTATTGTCATTTTAACTTTTTCATGCATCGCTCCAGGGCATCGGTCCAATGGGAAATTTCCACCCCGAACACGGATTTCACCTTGCTTTTGTCGAGCACCGAATAGTGCGGACGCCTTGCCTTGGAGGGGTAATCTTCCGACCTGCACGGATTCACCTTGCAGGAGTGGGAGGAAAGCGAGTTGATCGCGGTGGCGAAATCGAACCAGCTGCACACACCTTCATTCGTGAAATTGTAGATGCCGGTAAGTCCGGTCTTGCCCCCGTCGATTATATCCACTATGAACCGCGCGAGGTCATGTGCGTAAGTGGGCGTTCCTACCTGGTCGCACACCACCCGTATCGAGGGATGCCCTTCGGTGAGGGCGAGCATGGTTTTCACGAAATTGCGTCCGTATTCCGAAAACATCCACGCGGTGCGTATGATGATGCTGCGGCACGCCGAAGAAAGGATGGCGTTCTCGCCGGCGAGTTTGGTGGCGCCGTACACCCCCAGAGGAGCCGGAGCGGCGTCCTCGCGGATGGGCGTGTTGGCCGAACCGGAGAAGATGTAGTCGGTGGAGATGTGGATGAGGAGGGCGCCGCGACGGCGTGCGGTGGCTGCGAGTCCCCCTGCCGCCACGTTGTTCAGGAGGTCGGCCATGAAGGTTTCTTCCTCAGCCTTGTCCACATTGGTATACCCTGCGCAGTTCACGATAATGTCCACGTCCTCGGAATCGGCCACGATATCCACAGCATCGCGGTTGGAGATATCCAGAGGCGTGGTTTCGAGCCCCGGAATCTCGCTTACATCGGTAAAGATGAAGCGGTTCCTGCTGCTCCGGCAGGCATCGCGCAGGCATCTGCCGAGCTGTCCGTTCGCCCCTGTAACGAGAATATTGAACTTTTTATCGTGCATAATCTTACAAAAATAGTTATTTTTGTTGAAAATGGAACGCGAAGACACCATATACCTTTACACCGACGGCGCGGCCAGCGGCAATCCGGGGCCCGGCGGATGGGGCGCAGTGCTTATCTGCGGGCCCCTTCGCAAGGAAATGTCCGGAGGCTTCGCGCGCACCACGAACAACCGCATGGAGCTTCTTGCGGTAATCAAGGGGCTCGAGGCCATCAGGTGGGAGCACGCCAACGTGGAGGTATGGAGCGATTCTTCCTACGTCGTGAAGGCAGTCGAAGAAAAATGGCTCGACAAATGGCTCGCCACCGGATTCAAGAAGAAAAAGAATCAGGATCTCTGGCTGCAGTTCGTCCCGCTTTACCGCAAGCACAACGTGCATTTCCACTGGCTGAAAGGCCATGCGGGGCATCCCGAAAATGAACGTTGCGACCGCCTGGCGGTTGCGGCATACGGCCAGGGCGGCCTTCCGCAAGACGAAGGATACATCCAAGAAGAAGAAAACACATTAGGATTATGAAAGATAAACTCATAGTAGGCATCACCCAGGGCGACAGCAACGGCATTGGTTACGAAGTCATAATCAAGGCCCTCAGCGACCCCAGAATTCTCGACATGTTCACACCCGTCGTATATGGTTCGAGCAAGATTTTCAGTTTCTACCGCAAAGGCATCCCGGAAATCGAGCAGATGGACACCAACGCCATATCGTCGGCATCGGAAGCCCATCCCAAGAGGGTGAACATCGTGGGATGCCTGCCGGACAATGTGTTTGCGGAACCGGGAGGTGCCACCGCCGATTCGGCCAAGGCCGCCATTACCGCCCTGGACTGGGCCGTGCGCGACCTCAAAGCCGGCAAGATCGACGTGCTGGTGACCGGCCCCATCAACAAGAAGGCGATAGTGGCCGAAGGATTCGGCTTCCCCGGACACACCGAATTCCTCCAGGAGGCTTTCGGAGTGAAGGACGTGACCATGCTGATGATCAGCGAACGGCTGAAAGTGGGCGTCGTCACGGGCCACATTCCCCTCAAGGATGTGCCTGCTTCCATCACCGAAGAAAAGATACTGAGCAAGCTGCGCCTGATGAAGCAGTCGCTCGAGCAGGATTTCCGCATCGACAATCCCCGCATCGGCGTGCTCAGCCTCAACCCCCACAGCGGCGACAGCGGGCTGCTCGGCACCGAGGAGCAGACCATCATCATCCCGGCCATCAAAAGGGCTGTCGAAGAAGGCATCCTCGCCTTCGGACCTTTCTCGCCCGACGGATATTTCGGAATGGGCCATTACGAGCAGTTCGACGCCACCCTCGCAATGTATCACGACCAGGGGCTTGCGCCTTTCAAGGCCATTGCTTTCGAAGACGGAGTCAACTACACTGCAGGTCTTCCCGTCGTGCGCACCTCGCCGGACCACGGCACGGCCTTCGAGCTCGCCGGGCGCGACGAAGCGGATCCACGTTCCATGCGGGCGGCCATTTTCGCCGCCATCGACATCTGGAAACACCGCAAGGCCTGGAAGGCCATGCAGGATGGCAAGATGCCGGAACAGAGCCCTGCCGAAGAAGACAGGCCCCGGAACGGCAAGCCTCAGATCGCCTAATAGATTACCGTAAGTTTGTCGGCTGCAAGGATTCCGGAAGTAACCAGAATCCTCAGCTCGGATGCACGCACCGGGCCGAAGCGGCGCTCGAAGGAGTTGCCGGTGCGCACCTTGGCATGATCGCAGGTGTTATACAGACCTCCTCCG